>JANOLA010000206.1:0-3903 GCA_031419535.1 Burkholderiales bacterium
TGCTCGGCCGCGAGCCGGTGCAGCTGGACGAAGCCGGCATCGCCGAGATGATCTCCGGCAATGTGGTGCTGGTCACCGGCGCCGGCGGCTCGATCGGCTCTGAGCTGTGCCGCCAGATCGCGCGCTACGGGCCGGCGCGCATCGTGCTGTACGAATTGACGGAGTTCGCCCTGTACCAGATCGACGAGCAGCTCGCCGAACTGCGCCCCAAGCTGCCACGCGTGGCGCTGATCGGCGACGTGAAGAACCTGGAGCATGTGCGCGCAACGCTTGCGGAGCAGCGCCCGCACTTGATCTTCCACGCCGCGGCGTTCAAGCACGTTCCGCTGATGGAAGAGCACAACGCCTGGGCTGCGTTGCAAAACAACTCGCTTGGCACCTGGCATGTCGCCAGCGCCGCGGCCGAGGCCGGTGCGCAGCGAGTCGTGCTCATCTCCACCGACAAGGCCGTCAACCCCACGAACGTGATGGGTGCGAGCAAGCGCGCCGCCGAGATGGTGCTGTCGCACCTGGCCACGCAGGGACTGAAGACCCAGTTCACCGCGGTGCGCTTCGGCAACGTGTTAGGGTCGAGCGGCAGTGTGATCCCGAAATTCAAGGAACAGATCGCCAAGGGCGGGCCAGTCACCGTCACCCACCCCGACATCACGCGCTACTTCATGACGATTCCCGAGGCCGCGCGACTTGTCTTGCAGGCGGCTGCACTCGCACAAAGCGGAGAGGTGTACGTGCTCGACATGGGCGAGCCGGTGAAGATCGTGCAGCTCGCGCGCGACTTGATTCGGCTGTCCGGGCATCGCGAAGGCGAGATCGGCATCGTTTACAGCGGCCTGCGCCCGGGAGAGAAGCTGTTCGAGGAGCTGCTGGCGGACGCCGACCAGACGCTTGCCTCACCCCATCCACGGTTGCGCATTGCCCGGTTGCAAGAGCAGGTCAGCAGCGACTGGCTGGCCGAATTGCTGGAGTGGTTGAAGAATTCGAATCGAACCGAGACATCGGAGCAATCGAGGAACAAGCTGCACGCGCTTGTTCCAGAGTACCAGCCGCGACTGCTCAGGCGCAGGCAAGACCACGAGCCTTAGCTGAACCCGCCGCGATGGGAGAGTACCCATCCTTTGCCTTGCGACCGCGCGCAGCAAGGCCGAGCAGATACCCGCTATTCAAACAGCGTCAACAAACGCCCAATCGCGTCATCGACGACCTCCTGCGGTGCCCGCTCGACCTTCTTCGCTTTGCGCTTGCTCAGGTCCATCATTCGTATCTTGTTCACAAGCGCAGCACCTTGCGTCTTGCAGCCAGTGCCCGACAGCGACACCGCGAAGCCCGCGAAACGCGAGAAATCGCCGCCCTGCGTGATCGGTGCCACAAGCACGTCGCCGAGCCGATTGAAGTCTCGCGTGGTAAGAACAAGAGCGGGGCGCGAGTCACCGCGCATTTCATGGCCTTCCACCGGATCGAGGCGCACCCTCACGATGTCGCCGCGCTCGAACACCGCCATCACCAAGCCTCCTGTCCGGCCGGGTGAGCGTTGTCCCAGAGGGCGAGGTCGGCAGGCGGTGGCGCCTTTGGGTCGCACCGGGCAAGCAAGTCGGCCAATCTGTGGCGGCTCTTCGGCGTGAGCGTGATCCGGCCGTCGGGCGTGGAACCCAGGGTCATCGATTGACCCGCTTTGAGGCCCAAGTCCCTGAGCACCGCCGGCGGGAGCGCCAAGACCGTGCTGTTGCCGTACTTGCGAAGAACCACTTCCATCGTTGCCACCCTCTGCTGTTCAACACTGTTGAACGGATTCTAGCGATGCGTGCGACGTTCGTCAAACTCGCGAGGGACAGCGGAGCCGCACGACGGCCGGCCTTGGCTACCGTCTGAAGAACAGCCACTTCGGCGTCTTGAATCGAACAATGCTCCAGTAAAGCAGCACGTAGGCCGTCATGAACATGAAGAGGAACGTGGCCAGGACCGCCGTGTTGTCCCACCACAGCACGGCCGGAATCACCGAGCTCAGGCACAGCAGCCAAAGATAGGGTGAAGTCATCGAATTGCGGGCGGTCTGCCTGCGCTCGCCGGTGGGGCTGCTGTTCCAGCGGACCAGGCGGCGGTGCACCAGCGTGTGCAGGTGAATCCCGTCCGGCACGCCCACGGCCACGCGGCGCACGACCTTGCGCCGGTACATCGTGAAGATCGTCTCGAAGATCGGGTAAGCACACAGCAGCAGCGGAAACATCGGCGACACACCGGGGTTGCGATTGAGCAGCAAGATGCTCAGTTCGGCGAGCAGGAAGCCCAGGAAGTAGGCACCCCCGTCGCCCATGAAAATCATGCCCGCGGGAAAGTTCCAGATGAAAAATCCCAGCACCGCGCCGACGCAGGCCAATGCGAGCGTCAGCACCACGCTGTCGCCCGACTGATCGGCCACGTAGACCAATGCCAGCAGCATCATCAGCACGCACATCGATGCCAGCCCGTTGAAGCCGTCGATGATGTTGACCGAGTTCGCGACGCCGGTGACGACAAAAATCGTCAGCCCCACGGCAAACGGAAACATCCCGATCAGCGCGTCCACGCCCGGGATGGCGGTGTGCACGATCACGGCGTCGAGCAGCCAGACTGCCAAGCCCGCCGACACCGCCGTGAAGAACAGGCGTCGACGTGGCGACAGCGTCTTGACCAAGTCCTCCGCCAAGCCCGCGATGAACGCGGGCGAACCCGTGGCGAGCAGCAGCCACAGCCAACTCGCCGCGCGATCGCCTTGCCACAGCAGCAAGCAGCCGCTGGCCAGAAGCGCGCACATCATGCCGATGCCACCGACGCGCGGCACCGGGTGCTCGTGGAATTTTTGAGGGCCAGTGGTGTCGAAATCCGACGAGATACCCGCGTGAGAAGAGGCGGTGCGCACGACGAGCAGCGTGACCATGAGCGACGTGAGGAAACTCAGAATCAGTACGGTCATGGGGTGCGGGTGGCAGGCGAGAGGAAGCCCGGCAGCATACCAACCCGCGAGGTCGAAACTGGCGCTGACTTGGGCAAGATTACCGCGTCGGGCACAGCGCCAATCCTCAGGAACGATAGACCTCACCCCGGTGCCCGATGCGCACTACCACCACCGTGACGGTTTGATCCTGAATGTCGGCGATCACGCGATAGTCGCCGACGCGGTAGCGCCAGAAGTTCCCCAGTGTGGAGCCCACGAGCGTCTTGCCCGCGCGTCGCGGATCGGATGCGCGCGCCACTTTCTCGTCGAGGAATTTCAGAATGGCGCGCGCCGCCTGCGGATCGAGCTTGCCCAGCGCCTTGCGCGCGCCGGCTGAAATCTCAACGCGCCAAGCCATGCGCCTTCATCACCTCGGCCAGCGGCAAGGGCTTGGATCGCCCAGCCCGGACTTTGGCCAGCTCGGCTTCCGCGAGGTAGAGGTCTTCGAGGTCATCGATGTGCTTTTCGATGGCTTCGCGGGCATAGAAGGTCTTGGTGCGACCGGTGCGCTCGGCCAGCGCAGCCAAGCGTTCTTCGATCTCGGCGGACAGGCGGATAGCGAGCATCGTGGAGGTTCCCGGATTTTGCTATACGAGTATAGCCGTGGTCCGAGCGAAGCCCGCTATTCAAACAGCGTCTGAGTTTCCTCACGTCGCTCGATGCGATGGGGGGCCGAAGCTGTCGAATCAGGCTCTAGATCGTGCCTCTTACAACACGAATTCTCGTACGGTTTAGAATGCGCTGATTGAAACACAGGACGCGCACACCATGGCCCACATCACCGCCAACGACCTGAAGGTGGCGGTGAACTCGCAGCCCAGTTGACCATGTTTGGCGGCGATCAGGCAGTCCGAGAAGCCGCACGAACTCCGCTCGAACTGCGTGACCGCGCGCCCGACCACCTCGCGGTCCTCGAACGCAAATGCCGTTTCGTC
>JANOLA010000207.1:0-6609 GCA_031419535.1 Burkholderiales bacterium
GCCGGCGACCTGCCTGCGGCGCGTCAAGCGGCTCGAAGACGCGGGCGTGATCGAGCGGCGCATCGCGCTGCTGTCGCCGGCCAAGCTGGGCGCGGGCTTGAGCGCGGTCATCGAAGTCACGCTGGATCGGCAAGGCGCGGAACACCTGGCCGCGTTCGAGGCGCGCGCTGTCGCCGAAGCGCCGGTGCAGCAGTGTTACCGAGTCTCGTCGGGGCCGGATTTCATTCTGGTCGTGCAGTTGCCCGACATGGCGGCGTACCACGCTCTGGTGCTGCGCCTGTTCACGCAAGACGCGAACGTGCGCAACGTGAAGACTTTCTTCAGCGTGCACCGCGCCAAATTCGAACCAGCGATCCCGCTGCCGAGTCCGCTCGACTCCAAACCTAGCGCTTGACGATCGCCAGGCCCTTCAGGTAATCGCCTTCGGGAAACAGCAGCGTGCTCGCGTGGTCGGGCGCCGCGCCCAGGCGCGCGTAAAACTTGCCGTCGACACCTGCGTCGATGCCCGCACCCGCGACGATTTTCTGGAACAGCTCAGGCCCGATGCCGCCCGAGCACGAAAACGTGAACAGCACGCCGCCCGGCTCCAGCAGCATCAGGCCCAGGCGGTTGATGTCTTTGTAGGCACGCGCGGCGCGTTCGGCGTGCGCGGCGGTCGGCGCGAACTTCGGTGGGTCGAGCACGATCGCGTCGAACTTGCGGCCGGTGGCGAGAAAGCCGCGGAGCAGCTGGTTCACGTCGCCTTCGATGGCCTCGTGCCGAGCCGCGTCCTGCCCGTTGAGTGCGATGTGTTCAGCGACGCGTGTCAGCGCGGGCCCGGAAGAGTCGACGCTCGCGACTTCGGCGGCGCCCGCGCTGAGCGCCGCGACGCTGAAGCCGCCCGTGTAGCAAAAGCAGTTCAACACCTTGCGCAGCTGAAAGCGCGCCACGGTGTCGGCAAACAGTTTGCGGTTGTCGCGCTGATCGAGGTAGAAGCCGGTCTTGTGGCCGTGTTCAATGTCGACGTTGAAGCGCCAGCCATGCTCGTGGATTTGCACGTCGGTCGCGCCGCTGCCGCGATGCCAGCCGGTGTGCGGCGCCAGGCCCTCGAGGGCGCGCACGCTCGCTTCGCTGCGCTCGTAGAGGCGCTCGATGCCGGTGGCGGCGAGCAGCGCATCGGCGATCTGCGCCTTCCAGCGCTCGGCGCCGGCCGACAGGAACTGCGCGCACAGCGTGTCGCCATAAGCGTCGACGATCAATCCCGGCAGCGCATCAGACTCGCCGTGAACCAGCCGCACACCGTTGCTCGGCACCGCCAAGCGCGAGCGCAACTCGACCGCTTGCGCGACGCGCCGCACGAAGAACGCCGCATCGATGCGATCGGCCTCATTGAAGCTCCACGCACGCAGCCGGATCTGCGACTGTGGGCTGAACGCTGCCCACGCCAGAAACTCGCCGTCGGCGCCGACCACGCGCACGGTTTCGCCGGAATCGCCCTTGCCCTTCGCGACGCTGCCTTCGAACACCCAGGGGTGGCGGCGCTGCAACGAGCGCTCTTTGCCGGCGCGCAACTGGACCGTCTTCATGCGTGGGCGACCTCGCGAACAGGACTGGGCCCGGGCCCGAACCGGACCATCAGCCGCGCCGCTTTGCGCGCGGATGGGCGGCGTCGTAAATCTTGCTCAAGTGGCCGAAGTCGAGCTTGGTGTAGACCTGCGTCGTCGAGATGTTGGCGTGGCCCAGCAGCTCTTGCACCGCGCGCAAGTCGCCGCTGCTTTGCAGCAGGTGCGACGCGAACGAGTGGCGCAGCATGTGCGGGTGCACATGGGTGGGCAGCTCGGCCTGCAAGGCGTTCGTTTTCAGGCGCAGCCGCAGTTGGCCCGCGCTCAGGCGCGTGCCGAGCCGGCTGACGAACAGCGCGGGTTCGTCGGCGGGCGCCCACCGATCGCGCACGCCCAGCCAAACGCCCAGTGCCTCCAGCGCGGCGCGCCCGACCGGCACGCCGCGCCGCTTCGAGCCCGTGCCGAGCACCAGCGCGCTGGCGTCGGCGATGTCAACCCAGCCCGCGGCGGATGAGCTGCCGCGCACGTCGAGGCCGGTCAGTTCCGAGACCCGCAGCCCACAGCCGTAGAGCAACTCGACGATGCAGTGGTCACGCGCGTCGAGCACCTCGAGCACCTCGGCATTGGCCGAATCGCTGGGGCTGGCGCGGTGTTCGGCCAGCGCCACGGCCTGGTCCACCGACAGCGCCTTGGGCAGCGGCCGCGCTGCCTTCGGCGCACGCACGCCGAGCACCGGGTTGTTCGATATTTTTGCGTCGCGCCCGAGCCAGCGGTAAAAGCCGCGCCAGGCCGACAGCGCGAGCGCGATGCTGCGCGGCGCAAGACCGGCGCCATGCAGTTGCGCGGCCCAGCGCCGCACGTGGTGCGTGCGGGCCTGCACGAGCTCGATCTGCGCCTGCGCGGCGAAGGCCTGCAACTTCTGCAACGCGTCGCGGTAGATCGCGAGGGTTCGCGGCGCGAGCCGGCGCTCGACCTCCAGATGCGCGAGGTGGGCCTGCAGCTCGGGATGCAGCGGCGACCTCAGCGGTGAACTCGGCGACGGATTCGGCGACGGATTCGGCGACGGATTCAGCGCAGCAACCAGCTGTGGATTCAGCGGCTCGTGCGCCCGGGCCCCTTCGGGCGCGGCGCTCGGCGGTGGCTGCGGCACAGACATCGCGGCAGCAGATTTCAAGGCGCAGGCAGCAGGCCCGCCAGCGCGGCGCCGGCTAGCTCGCCGATGCGGCTCAGGAACTCGGTGCCCATGTCGGCGCTGTAGCGCGTCGGGTCGGGCGAGGCCAGCACGAGCATGCCGAAGGCCGCGTTCACCTGCGGGCGGCGCAGGGGAATGAGCGCCGTTGACATCACGACGGCCGGGTCGTCCAGCCATTGCAGCGCCTCGAAGCCGGCATTCACGCCGCAATACGGCACCGTGAGGCTGCTCGCAAAGCTCTTCACGTCCGCGCCGACGTCGCGCGCGTGCTCGGATTCCGCGAATTCGCTGGCCACGCCCCAGACGCGCAGGCTCGCCTGCGGCACCAGGAACAGGCGCATCAGCTCGCGCAACAGGGTCTCGGGCAGCTCGGCCGGCTGCGCGGTGAGCATCAGCGCGAGCGTCCAGCGGTGCAGGCGGTCGGCGACGCCGACGTTCTCTTGGCCGTGGCGGATCATTTCCATGATGCGCTGCTCGAGCCCCTTGATCTTGTCGCGCAGCATCTCGATCTGGCGCTCTTGCAACGACACCGCCCGCGCACCGTGCGGGCTGGCGAGTTGCACCGTGCCCAGCAGTTCGGCGTGGCGCTCGAAGAACTCTGGCGTGATCGCCAGATAGCTCGCGATGTCGGCTTCCGTGACCCCGCGCACCCCCCCTTGGAACTTGTCGCTCTTGTTCACGCGCTGGCTTTCATAAATCGATCTCTCCTTCAAACACGGTTTGCGCCGGCCCTGTCATCAGGACCGGGTTGTTTGCGCCTTGCCATTCGACGCTGAGCAAGCCGCCGCGCGCCTCAACGTCGACGCGCGCGTCCAGCAGCCCGAGACGAATTCCCGCCACCACCGCCGCGCACGCTCCCGTGCCGCAGGCCAGCGTTTCGCCCGCGCCGCGCTCAAACACGCGCAGGCGGATGCGGTCGCGCGTTACCACCTGCATGAAACCGGCGTTCACCTGGCGCGCAAAACGCGGGTGGGTCTCGATGCGCGGGCCGAGCTCGGCCACGGGCGCGCGGTCCACGTCATCGACGATCAGCACGGCGTGCGGGTTGCCCAGCGACAACACCGCCACCTCCACGTTGCGCAGCGCCAGCTCAACGCCGTCGAGCAGCCAGAGCTCGAAGCCATTCACGATCCGCGGGCGCAAGCCCGCCGCATCGAACGGCACGCGCGCCAGCTCGAACACCGGCCGGTTCATGTCGACCGTCACGCGGCCGTCGTCTTGCAAGCGCAGTTCGAGCAGGTTGTTCACGGTCTGCACGCGCAGCACGCGCTTGTCGCTCAAGCCGTGATCGCGAACGAAATGCACGAAGCAGCGCGCACCGTTGCCGCAATGTTCGACTTCGTCGCCGCTGCTGTTGAAGATTCGATAACGGAAGTCCACGCCCGGCGTGTCGCTGGCTTCGACGAGAAGGATCTGGTCCGCGCCGACGCCGAATCGCCGGTCGCCGAGCAACCGGAATTGCGGCTCGCTCAGATCGATGCGCGCTTTGGTCGCGTCGATCACGACGAAGTCGTTGCCCGCGCCTTGCATCTTGGTGAAGCGCAGTTTCATGGGGGCCGATTATCGTCGCCACGCGCCGTTCCTTGCGGCGGCCGCGGCGTGATTCTCAATACAACGGCGCCTCGTCCGGCGGGCGTGTCTTGAAGCGCCTGTGCACCCACAGGTATTGCGCCGGGTCGGCGCGAACCTGCGCTTCGATCCAGCGGTTCATGCGCGCCGTGTCGGCCACGGCGTCGGCGCTCGGGAAGTCGCTCCACGGCTCGAGAAACGACACGCGGTAACCCTGGCCGCCCGGCAGCATGCGCGCGATGACGGGTTGCACCACCATGTCCAGCGCGCGCGCCATGCGCGACGGCGCCAGCAGCGTCGCGGCAGGGACGCCGAAGAACGGCACGAACGCGGCGTCGCGCACGCCGAAATCCATGTCGGGCAGGTTGAAGAATGCAGCGCCGCCACGAATCGCGCGCATCAACGGGCGCGCCGAGTCGCTGCGCGCAAACACCTCGCCCTGGCCGTGGCGCAGGCGCCCGCGGCGAATCGCGGCGTCGAGCGTCGGGTCGCTTTGCTGCTGATAGATCGACGCCACCCACTTCGACTGGAACAGCTGGGTCGCGGCGCCGGCGACGTCCAGCGCGATGAAGTGCGGCACGAGCCACATCACGGCACGCTCACTCCTCTCAGCGAGCCGCACGTCACCTTCGATGTGGATCAGGCGCTTCAGGCGCTGCGGCGACGCATACCAGAGCAAGCCGCGCTCCAGAATGCTGCGCCCGAGCCACTGAAAGTGCTCGCGCGCGAGGCGCCGCTGCTCCGCATCGCTCAGTTCCGGCAGGCACAGCGCCAGGTTGCGCAGCGCGATGCGGCGCCGCGAGCGCGCCAGCGGATACAGCAACGCACCCAAGCCGCGCCCGAGCAGTGCGAGCAGCGCCAGCGGCAAGAAATGCAGCAGCCACAGCGTGGCCAGAAAGATTCGCGCGCCCGCGGCGCGGCCCCATGCCGATGCGCTCATTCGATGCCGGCGTCGTCGCCCTCGCGCGGCTGCTTGTAGCGGTGATAGCCCCACAGGTACTGCTGCGGGCAGCGCGCAATCAACCGCTCCATGGCCCGATTGATCGCCGTGGCCGACTCGACCTGGCTGCGCGCCCGCTCGGGAAGCGTTTCCTCCATCGGCAGAAAGTGCACCGTGAAGCCGCGGCCCGCGCTCAAGCGTTCGCCCCACACCAGCAGCGGCACCGCGCCGGTTTGCTGGACCAGGCGCGCCGCCAGCGTCATCGTGTAGGCGGGCTTGCCGAAGAAAGGCGCCCAGACACCCATGCCGTCGGGCGGCACCTGGTCGGGCAGCAGGCCCACCGATTCGCCACGCCGCAGCGCGCGAATCAACTGGCGCACGCCCGCCAGCGTGGCCGGTGCGGTGGCCAGGCCCGGCCGGGCGCGCGCGCCGTCCATCAGCTCGCGCAGCACCGCCTTGCGCGCCGGACGGTAGAGCACGGTGATCGGGCCATGGCGCGCGCCGAAATGTTGTGCGATCGCTTGTGCGGTGATCTCGAAGCAGCCCATGTGCGGCGTCAGGAACACGATTCCCGCGCCCTTCGCATGGGCGGCCTCCACCAGCTCGGTGCCGACCAAGGTGGGCTCGGGAACGATGCGCTGCTGCGCCGGGCGCAGCCACAGATAAGGCATCTCCAGAACCGCGCGCCCGGCCGCCGCAATGGCCGGGCGCGCCGCGCTCTCGCTCACACCCGCCTGGTGTGCGTTGGCGATGAAGCGATGGCGATACGCCGGCGACAAGCCATAGGCCAGCCAGCCGAGCAGCGCGCCCACGCCATGCAGCAGCCACAGGGGTTGGCGTGCGAGCCATCGAGCCAAGCCGAACATGTTTCTATAATTCGCCGCGTCGCCGAGTTATTGAACTACTTGCGGGGCGACGCACCGTGCGCCATCCGAGCGGCAGTGCCGGGCAGCGAAGCGATTCGCGGCCCAACAAATTCCGCTAAAGCGTTCGCCGCTCCTCCTCCAACCCAGGCCGGCAACGCAACCTGCAACCTGAAGGAGTTTATAAGTGGCCAACGACTTTCTGTTCACGTCCGAATCCGTTTCCGAGGGTCACCCCGACAAGGTGGCCGACCAAGTGTCGGACGCGATTCTCGACGCGATCTTCAAACAGGACCCGCGCTCGCGCGTCGCCGCCGAAACGCTGTGCAACACCGGCCTGGTGGTGCTGGCCGGCGAAATCACGACCAACGCGCATGTGGACTACATCCAGGTCGCGCGCGACACGATCAAGCGCATCGGCTACGACAACACCGAATACGGCATCGACTACAAGGGCTGCGCCGTGATGGTCTGCTACGACAAGCAGAGCAACGACATCGCGCA
>JANOLA010000208.1:0-9185 GCA_031419535.1 Burkholderiales bacterium
ATTGACTCACCGTGAGGGTCAATTGAGTGGGAAGTTTAAGGCGTCTTTCGATGAGCGCTGCCATGGATTCGAGGTATCGCTCGTTCCGCAAGTCGACGAAGAGTTCGCGCAGCGCCGGGCGTGTTGGCTCCAGGTACTCGAAGTTTATGGGGTGCCTTGGTGCGACTTCGGCCACCCGATCACAGGACGCGAGCAAAAGACCAATCACGGCAACCAAAAGGTGTCTCACCTGTGATGCCTAACGTGTAGTCGACCGGCGTCCGCCGACGCGGCGGCTTCGCCTAGCACGGCTTGTTTCCGGGGTCGTCTTCATTCGCATTACCTCTGGGATTGAGTATCCAGCGTTTTGTGTTTGTGTCGCGATAGCTGACCTAAAAATTCTCGGATCGCCGCTTCCAGTCCGGTTTTCGCGTTAGCCCGTGGGTTGCTGGCCGAGTCGATTGGCCTAGTTGGCCATCAGCGCTGACCTGCCCTGCCAGCCGACACCCACCGTCGATGAGCCCCGTTCTTCCGACTTTCGGGCGATGGTCCTGGCGATATAGGCTGCCCAAAAATTCTGGCATGAACAGAACCGCTGCAAGTCCCCAGGGCGTCGCACTCGATGTTCCTGATGCTCCCGCATACGCCTGGGGTCTGCCGCGAACGCACCCGGAGCCACCGCCCCGGCACCCAAGATGACGTGCCTCAAGTTGCCGCGCCACCTCAGTTGCACAGGGCGATGGCGGCGCCCTGCCGCCCGGACGCCCGTGTGCAGCGCGTCAGCGAACAGGCGAGGCTGGCGCGGATGTGGACCGCCGCGGGTCGTCCCTATTCGCCGCTGCGGTGACGCAGCAAGATTAAATCTCCAAGTCCAACGCCGCCGCGTCCACCAGCTCGTTCGCCACCGCGGCGTCGCCGATGCGCACGATCGCCAGCAGCGCGAAGCGCGCGAGGTAGAGCGTTGCCTGGTCCGGGCCGAGCTGCGTGAGCGTGGCGCACAGCTTCGTGTAGACGGTGTCGAGTTCGGCGTCGGTCATCGCTGCGCGTCCTGGTGCATGGGTTGATTTGCCTTGCCGCTTGCCGCGGGGCCCAGCGTGCGTGCGATCGCCGCCTCGATGCGCCGCGCCGCGGCGTCGCCACGCAGATGCTTCCAGCGCGCCAGCACATGGCCGTCGGGGCGCACCAGGTAGACCGTCCCCGCTGCCGCGCCGAACATCGGGAACAGCCGGCCGGTGGCGTCCCACGCGTGCGTTTCGCCTTCGGCGCTCGGGCGTTGCTTCCCGATGAACACGGCGCTGAACGGCACTGCGCGTTGCGTCAGGCGCTGCGCGAGCGCGTGCAGCGCCTCGGCCAGCGCGGCATGTTGCCCGGGCTCGTCGCCCGTGAAGCACAGCGCGACGAAGCCCGGCGTTGCTTGCACCAGCAGATCGGTGAGGTGTGCTTCGCGCGGCGTGGCACGGCCCGGCGCGGGCGCGAGAATCAGCGGGCATTCCGGCAGCACGCTGCCGGGCGCCGGGCCGGCGTCGAATTCGCCCGAAGTGGCCTCGTCGAAGTTGAGCGGCGAGTCGCGGTACGCAATCGCCGACGTCTGGCGCGGGTTGATGAGCGCACGCACTTCGGCGCGATGCACGGCCAGCCCGAGCACCGCCTGGCGCATCAACTCGAAGCCGAACGACGGCGGCGCCATGAACTCCGTGCTCTTCATGCCGTGGTGCAGGTTCTCGCGCGCCGCGGCCACGCGCTCGGTGGAGTAGCTGTCGAGCAGCGAATCTGCCGCGAGGCTTCGAGACGTGAACGCGAGTTTCCACGCCAGGTTGTCGGCATCGTCGATGCCCGAGTTCAGGCCGCGCACGCCGAAGATCGGCACCAAGTGCGCCGCGTCGCCGGCGAACAGCACGCGGCCGTGCCGGTAGCGCTGCAGCGTCAAGGCGTTGGCCTTGTAGATCGCGATCCAGATCGGCGCCCACGCACCGCGCTCACCCATCATCGCGAGCAGGCTCTCGATGCGCGGCACCACGTTCTCCGGCTTGACGGCTTGCACCGGATCCTCGCCTTCGCGCAACTGGTAGTCGATGCGCCACACACCGCCCGGCTGCTTGTGCACCAGCACCGTCGAGCCCGGGTTGCAGGCCGGGTCGAAATAGGCCAGCCGCTCGGTCGGCCGGTCGCTTTCCAACCGGATGTCGACGATGACGTAGCGGCCTTCATACGTCGTGCCTTGCAGCGCCAGGCCCATCGCCTCGCGCACGAAGCTGCGCCCGCCGTCGGTGGCGACCAGCCAATCAGCGTGGAGCGCGTAGTCGCCCGCCGGGGTGGAGACATTCAAGCGCACGCCGCTGTTCATGTCGTTCCCGCGCGCCTCCAGCGCCGTCGCCTTGCTTTGCCAGCGCAGGTCGATCAGATCGCTGCGCTGCCGCGCACGGTCCAGCAACATCTGCTCGACGTGGTACTGCGCCAGGTTCAGCATCGGCGGCAGCTTCTGGTTCCCGTCTTGCGGCATCTTGAAATGCAGCACCTCGCGGTCGCGGTAGAAGCTGCGACCGCCCGTCCACGGCAGGCCGATTTGCATGAAGCCTGGCAGCGCGCCCAGGCGCTCGACGATCTCCAGGCTGCGCCGCGAAATGCAGATCGCGCGGCTGCCCAGGCACACCGAAGCGCCGGCTTCGAGCACGACGCTGCGCACGCCGTGGTTCGCCAGGCCGAGCGCCGTGCACAGGCCCACCGGCCCCGCGCCGACGATCACAACCGGATGGCGCTGCCGCTCGGAACCCCCGCTCCCCAAAGCCGGAACGCGCGCCGCGAAGCGCTGAGGTTCGAAGGGATAAGAGACGAAGTCGCGTGCCACGGCTTCGATTGTGCCGGCAGCTTTGCGGCCCGACGCGCCCTACACTGTGCGCGTCCGAGTCCAGGAGTCTTCTCGATGATGCACGCCTACAACCCGCCCGAGCGCTTCTTGCCCTACCTGAGCTGGACCGAGATCGCGGCGCTGCCGGACCGCGAGAACACCGTGATCGTGTTGCCCACCGGCTCCACCGAACAGCACGGGCCGCACCTGCCGTGCGCGGTGGACACGGTGATCTGCTCCGGCGTCGTCGGCCACGCGCTGGCACGCCTGCCCAAGAGCGTGCCGGCGTACGCGCTCCCGCCCATCACCTACGGCAAGAGCGAGGAGCACCTGCACTTCCCCGGCACCGTCACGCTCGACGGCGAAACGCTGCTCGCGACAATGGTGCAGATCGGCGAGTCGGTGTACCGCTCGGGGTTTCGCAAGCTGCTCATCGTCAACGGCCACGGCGGGCAGCCCCAGGTGATGGAAATCGCCGCGCGCGTACTGCGCCTGCGCCATGGCGACTACATCGTGATCCCGCAGCACACCTGGCGCTTGCCGCATGTGGCGGGGCGCTACATGAGCGAGCGCGAGAAGAAGCTCGCGATGCACGCCGGGCATGCCGAGACGGCGATCATGATGGCGCTCGCGCCCGACACCGTGCACATGGAGCGCGCGGTCACCAACTACCCGCCCGAGTTCCCCTCGAAACTGCTCTCGCCCGACGGCCGCCCGGCGTGCGCCTGGACCGCGCGCGACTTCGGCACCAGCGGCATCATCGGCGACCCGCTGCCCGCCACACGCGAACAAGGCGACGCGATCCTCGATTCGCTCGCCGCGAGCTGGGCCCAGGCCATCAGCGAACTGCACGCGCTGCGCTGGCCGGCGCGCGCTGAGCTCACCTGGGGCAAGGGCCAGCACCAGGGGCACATCGAGGGGCCGCTGGGCTGAGCTGGCGCAGCGCTTGCTTGTCTCGGACTGTCCCGCCGAGCGACCCTCATCACCGCTTTGATGGACGCCACATCGCGCCACGCATCCGAACTTCACCCTCCAAGGAGACTGCCATGACCGATTCTCGACGCCTCCCCCGCCTGAACCGAGCGATCGCCATCGCTGCGCTGACGCTGAGCGCCACCGGCGCGCTCGCCCAAGAAAGCTTCACCTACATCACCAACTGGTACGCCCAAGCCGAACACGGCGGCTACTACCAGGCCGTCGCCACGGGTATCTACAAGAAGCACGGCCTGGACGTGACGATCCGCATGGGCGGGCCGCAGGTCAACATCTACCAGATCATGGGCGCGGGCCAGGCCGATTGCGTGATGGGGTCGAGCGACCTGCAGGCGATCCAGATGCGCGAAAGCGGGCTGCCGGTGATGACGGTCGCGGCGATGTTCCAGAAAGACCCGCAGGTGCTGATCGCGCACGAAGGCGTGAAGGGCTTCGAGGACATGAAAGACAAGACGATCCTCATCAGCGCGCTCGCGCACCGCGGCTACTGGCCGTGGTTGAAGGCGAAGTACGGCTTCACCGACGGGCAGACGCGCCCGTACACCTTCAACCTCCAGCCCTTCATGGCCGACAAGAACGTGGTGCAGCAGGGTTACCTGACGAGCGAGCCGTTCGCGATCCAGCGCGCCGGGGGCAAGGCCACTGCGTTCATGTTCAGCGACTACGGTTTCCCGGCCTACTCGAACACCGTGGCGTGCCTGGACAAGACCGTCAGCGAACGAAGGAAAGCCGTGGCGGCGTTCGTGCGCGGCACGGCGGAGGGCTGGAAGAGCTACTTCGAGAACCCGGCGCCAGGCAATGCGTTGATCAAAAAAGACAACCCGAACATGAGCGACGAGCAGCTCGCCTACAGCCTGGCCAAGCTGAAGGAGATGGGCATCGTGACGAGCGGCGACGCGGCACGCCTGGGGCTGGGCATCATCACCGACGCGCGCGCCAAGGCAAGCTGGGACTTCCTGGTCGCGGCCAAGCTGGTCGACCCGAGCAAGGTGGACTTGAGCAAGACCTACAGCACCGAGTTCGTTCGCGACCTGAAGATCCTGCCTTGAAACTTTGAAACTTTGACAAGCCCCGGCATGCGAACCGACAGCGCGACTCTCGCCGCGTTGCAACGCGGGCTGCCCGAGCTCGACTGGACGACCGACGCCGATCGGCTGGCGCAGTTGTCGAAAGACTACTCCTGGTTCAGCCCGGTGCTGAAGCGCCAGTTGGAGGGCAAGGTCGCCGACCTCGCGGTACGCCCGCGCAGTGAAGACGAGTTGCGCAGCGTCGCCGCCGCGTGTGCGCGCCACAACGTCCCCGTCACGGTGCGCGGCGCGGCCACCGGCAACTACGGGCAGATCGTGCCGCTGCACGGCGGCGTGTTGCTCGACATGGGCGCGCTCAACGCCTTCGGCTGGGTGCGCGGCGGCGTGGGCCGTGCGCAAGCCGGGATTCGTCTCGCCGAATTCGACCGCCAGGCGCAACCGCTCGGCTGGGAGTTGCGCTGGTTGCCCTCCACGTTTCGCGCTGCCACGCTCGGCGGCCTGTTCGGCGGCGGCTTCGGCGGTGCCGGGTCGGTGACGTACGGGCCGGTGGCCGCCAGCGGCAGCGTGCTCGGTGCGCGCGTGATGTCGGTCGAACCGGAGCCGCGGATCGTGGAGCTGCGCGGCGCCGAGGCGATGCTGCTGCACCACAAGTGGGGCACGCATGGCATCGTGCTCGAGCTCGAAGTCGCGCTCGCGCCGGCGCTGCCGTGGCTGGAGATGATCGCCACGTTCGAGTCGTTCGATGCTGGCCTCGCGTGCTGCCAGGCGCTGCACGCCGAGTCTCCCGGCATCGTGAAGAAGCAGCTCGCCTTCATGGGCGCGCCGATTCCGGACTACTTCACCACCCTGGCTGAGCACTTGCCGAAGGGCTGCCACGCTGCGTTGATGCTGGTGGTGGAATCGGCCGAGCCGGCGGTGCGTGAACTCGTGGCCGCGTTTGGCGGCGCGGTTACGTATCGCAAGACGCAGGCCGAGGCGAAAGCCGCGAACCGCACGCTCATCGAATATTGCTGGAACCACACGACGCTGCAGGCGCTGAAGGTCGACAAAAACCTCACCTACATCCAGAGCCGCTTCGACCCGGCGCGCCCGCTTGAACAGGTGCGCGCGCTGGAACAGGCGCTCGCGCCCGAAGTGATGATGCATGTGGAGTTCATCCGCCTGACGAGCGGTGCCTACACCTGCAGCGGCTTGCAGATCGTGCGCTTCACGAATGAACAACGGCTCGAGGACATCATGCAGATCTACCGCGACCACGGCGCGACCATCAACAACCCGCATGTGTACATCCTGGAAGACGGCGGCAAGCTGCGCGACATGGACCGCGCCACGCTGTCGGCGGCGCAGCGCCTGGCCACCGACTCGGCCGTGGCGATGAAGCGGCGCTTCGATCCTCAGGGCCTGCTCAACCCGGGCAAGCTGCGGTCGTGGACGCCTTGACCCAGGAGAGCGAATGTCCCGACCCGACACCCGACCCCATCCCCGCCCGCATCCCCGCCCGCATCCCCATTTGCAGCGCCTGATCGCGCCGCGCAGCGTCGCGATCGTCGGCGCTTCGGCCGACCCGCGTTCGCTCGGCGACTTCGTGCTCGGCAACCTGGAGCGTTTCGGCTACAGCGGCCAGCTCCATCTGGTGAGCCGCAGCAGCGAAACGCTGGGCGGTCGGCCCTGCGTCAGATCAGTCGACGAACTGCCGGAAGAGATCGACGTCGCCGTGCTCGCGATCGCGCAGGCCGGCATGCTCGACGCCGTGACCGTGCTCGCGGCGCGGCGCTGCCACGCCGCCGTGCTGTTCGCCTCGGGCTACGCCGAGGTCGGCGACGAGGGCCGGCAGCGCCAAGACCTGCTGCTGCAGGCCGCCGGGGCGATGCACCTCGTCGGCCCGAATTGCATGGGCTTCACGAACTTCGAAGCCGGCGTGCCGCTCAGCTACGAGCCGCTCACGCCCTACCCCTGCTCGGGCCGGGCCGGCGTGGCGGTGCTCGCGCAAAGCGGCTTCATGGCGGCCGCCTTGCGCGACGCCTTCATCGGCCGCGGTCTGCCGATCACGACGGTGTTTTCCACCGGCAACGAATGTTCGATCGGCGTGGGTGACGTGCTCGCGCATTTGCTGGACGACGTGCAGACGCGCGTCGTCTGCATGGTCGCCGAGCAGATCCGCGATCCGCGCGCGTTCCTCGCGCTGGCGCGCGCGGCGCGCCACGCATGCAAGCCGATCGTGCTGCTGCTGCCCGGCCAGAGCAGCCGCGCGCGCGCAGCCGTGCAGTCGCCCAGCGGTGGGCTGGCCGGCGAGCCTGGCGTGGCCAGCGCGCTGCTCGAAGGCGAGGCGGTGGTGGTGGTGGAAACGCTGGACGAGCTGATCGACACCTGCGCGATCCTGTTTCGCCACGCGCGTCCGCACGCCGGAGGCACCGCCTTCATCACCGGTTCAGGCGCGCTGAAAAACATCGCCCTCGATCTGGCCGGGGCGATCGGCCTGCCCTTGCCGGCGCTCGAAGAGGCGACGCTGCAGACGCTGAAAGAAAAGCTGCCGAGCTTCGCGGTCGCCGAGAACCCGCTCGACTACACGACGATCGGCGTGGGCCAGCCGGGTTTGATCGGCGAGATCGTCGACTGCGTCGCTGCCGACGCGAACATCGGCAGCGTGCTGCTCGCGCTTTCCCCCGGCACGGCGCTGGCGCAGCGCGACAAGACGGAGCACGTGGTTCCGTCGCTCGCCGCGCTGGCCAAGCCCAAGGTGCTCGTGATCCCGGGCGACGACGGACCGATCGAAGAATTTTTCGTCGCCGCCATCCGCGCCAGCGGCGTGCCGCTGTTTCGCTCCGTCGACCGCGCGCTGCGCGCGCTGCGCTGCACCGCACGCTACGGCGAGAACTCGCAGCGCGCCGAGCGCACCGAACACGCGGAGCTGGCCGAGCGGTCGGCCACGCGCGGCCCCGTCGGCGCATCAGCTCTGCCGGCGCCCCAGGCGCTGCCGGGCGAGGTTCCCGCCAACGGCGTGTTCCCCGAACACCTGAGCAAGCAGTTTCTCGCCGCGGCGGGCGTGCCGGTCCCCGAAAGCGGGTTCGCGAAAGACGCCGAAGCGGCAGCCGCGATCGCGCGCCGCCTGGGCAAGGCGGTGGTGCTGAAGGCGCAGGCCAGCGAGCTGCCGCACAAGAGCGACGTCGGCGGCGTGATCGCCGGCCTGGCCGGCAAGACCGCCGTGCTGGCCGGCTGGAGCCAGATGGCCGCGAACCTGGCGCAGCACCGGCCGGGCCTGCTGCTCGACGGCGTGCTCGTCGAGGCGATGGCGCCGAGCGGCGTGGAGCTGATCGTCGGCGCGCGGCGCGACCCCGACTGGGGCCCGGTGCTGCGGGTCGGGCTGGGCGGCGTCTGGACCGAAGCGCTGAACGACATGCGATTCTTGCCCGCAGGCGCGCTCGAGTCTGATATCGCCGACGCGCTGCGTCAGTTGAAGAGCGCCGCACTGCTGCAAGGCGTGCGCGGCGCGCCGGCCGTGAACCTGGCCGCGGTGGCACGCGTCGCCGCGACCGCGGCCGCGCTGCTGCGCGCCGATGCGCGCATCGCCGAAATTGAAATCAACCCGTTGCTCGCGCATGTGGGCGGCGTGCTCGCGCTCGATGCGAGGCTGGTGGTCACGCCGCCATTGGCGCCGACTCCGGGGTGATGGCCGGGCCAGTGGCTCGTCACCCCGACCGCAAACCCGGCGATCCCTCACCTGCTTCGGATCAGCTGCCGTCCCAAGGGTTGATCACGGCCAGACCGCAGCCGTCAAAGTCGGATGCGTTGCGCGAGGCCAGGCGCAAGCGATGGCTCAGGGCGATCGCCGCGATCTGAGCGTCGAACTGAGAGATCGGTGTGCCGGCGCGGCGCCGGGCTGCCACGAGGGCGGCGTAGTGAACTGCGCAGGCCGAGTCGAACGGCAGGATGTGGCCGGCAAAGTCTTCGCGAAACATCGAGTCGAGCGCCTGCTCCAGCCGTTGGCGCCGCTTGCCTGCCGGCAGCAGGCCGGCTCCGAGCATCATTTCAGCTTGCGTCACCGCGCTCACGAACACGCCGTTCGCCGGCAGCGATGCCACCCAGGCGAGCACGGTCGGATCGGGTTGCTAGAACAGCAGCTCGGACAGCACATTGGTTTCGAGCAGGAAGCTCAATGGTGCTCTCTCGCGCTTCGCGCGGTCCCGCCGAGCGGGACGGAGCGCCCCAAAGCACCGAAGGGGCCGCTGCGTGTCCCTTGGAACGGCCGGGCGGGGGCGCTCATGCGCTTCGCTTGGTTCTCGAGCGTCCTTTGGGCGGCGCGCCGCGAACCGCCTTCGTCTGATCGTCGAAGCTCGGTGGCT
>JANOLA010000209.1:0-2637 GCA_031419535.1 Burkholderiales bacterium
CGCCACTTGCACGCCGTAGCTGCGGCTTGCCGGGCCGCTCTGGATCTCGTGCAGGAACACGATGGCGTCGCCGCTCTCGGCGGCCGACACGTGCACGTTCAGCGCGCGTTCGTGTTTCGCCGGGAACTCGGTGAGCTCGAAATAATGCGTCGCGAACAGCGTGAAGGACCGGTTGCGCTCGTGCAAGTGGCTCGCCACCGCGCCGGCCAGCGCCAGACCGTCAAACGTGGACGTGCCCCGGCCGATCTCATCCATCAGCACGAGCGAATGTTCCGTCGCATGGTTCAGAATCGCGGCGGCCTCCGTCATCTCGAGCATGAAGGTGGACTGCGCGTTCGCCAGGTCGTCGGCAGCGCCGATGCGGGTGTGAATCGCATCGATCGGCCCAAGCCGGCACTCGCGCGCCGGCACGTAGGAGCCGATCGCCGCGAGCAGCACGATCAACGCCACCTGGCGCATGTAGGTGCTCTTGCCTCCCATGTTCGGGCCGGTGATGATCTGCATCTTGCGCCGCGCATCGAGCCGGCAGTGGTTGGCGATGAAGCTGCCGGCGCCGGTTTCCAGCAGGCGCATCTCGACCACCGGGTGCCGGCCGTCGACGATCTCGATGCACAGCTCGCGCACGAATTGCGGCCGGCACCAGCCGAGGCTGGCTGCGCGCTCGGCCAGCGCCGCCAGCGCGTCGAGCTGCCCAAGCGCGCGGGCCAGCGCGCTGAGGGCGTCCACCTGCGGCTGCAGCGCATCGAGCAATTCCTCGTACAGCAATTTTTCGCGAGCCAGCGAGCGCTCTTGGGCTGAGAGCGCCTTGTCTTCAAAGGTCTTCAACTCCGGCGTGATGAAGCGCTCGGCGTTCTTCAGCGTCTGGCGGCGCCGGTAGTCGAGCGGGACCTTCGACGCCTGGCCTTGCGTGACCTCGATGTAGAAGCCGTGCACCTTGTTGAACTGAACGCGCAAGTTCGCGATACCGGTGCGCGCGCGCTCGCGGGCTTCGAGGTCGAGCAGGAAGGCGTCGCAGTTTTGCGAGATGCCGCGCAACTCGTCGAGCTCGGCGTCGTGGCCTGGCGCGATCACGCCGCCGTCGCGCAGCAGAACCGCGGGTTCTTCGGCGATCGCCCTGCTCAGGAGTTCGGAGATTTGCTGCGGCGGGTTCATCGCTTCGAGCAGCATGTCGAGCAGCAGCGCCTGTTGCTCCGGCACCTGGGCACGCAATGCCGGCAGGGCACCCAGCGTGGCGCGCAGACCCGTCAGCTCGCGCGGACGCACCTGGCGCAGCGCGATGCGCGCCGTGATGCGCTCGACGTCGCTCACGCCACGCAGCGCGTCGCGAAGCGCGACTGTGTCGCTACCGATCAGGGCCGCCAGCGCGTCATGGCGCTGCTGCGCCACCGTGCGCTCGCGCAGTGGGTTCAGCAGCCAATGGCGCAAGGTGCGGCTGCCCATGCCGGTGCGGCAGGTGTCGAGCAGCGACAGCAGCGTGGGCTGCGCCTCGCCGCGCAGCGTCTGCGTCAGCTCGAGGTTGCGTTGCGTGCTCGGCGGCAGGTCGAGCAGTTCGCTCGCCACTTGAACGTCCAGGCGCCGCACATGCGCGAGCGCGCGGCCCTGGGTGCGCTCGGCGTAGGCGAGCAACGCGGCGGCCGCGGCGTGCGACGCGTGCAGGCCCTGTGCGCTGAAGCCGGCGAGGCTTGCCACTTGAAGTTGCTCGCACAGCTTGCGCTGGCCGAGCGCGGAGTCGAACTGCCACGCGCCTTGCGGCGTGACGGCGAAACGCGGCGCAGCGTCCAGCTCGGGCGGCATCTGCTCGCGATCGACCAGCACTTCAGCGGGAGACAGGCGCGCCAACCAACCGCCGAGTTCGGCCTGCGTGCATTCGCTCAAGCCCAGCTCGCCGCGCGTCAGCACCAGCCACGCCAGGCCGAATTTCGCGCCACGTTGGCACAGCGCGAGCAGCACGGCGTCGCTTTTCTCGGCGAGCAATTCGCTGTCGGTCACCGTGCCCGGCGTGACGACGCGCACCACCTTGCGCTCCACCGGTCCCTTGGCGGTGGCCACGTCGCCGACCTGTTCGCAAAGCGCGACGGCCTCGCCGAGCTTGATGAGCTTGGCGAGGTAGCTCTCGACCGAATGCACCGGCACTCCCGCCATCACCACCGGCTCGCCCGCGCTCTGGCCGCGCGAGGTGAGCGTGATGTCGAGCAGCCGGTTGCCCTTGCGCGCGTCGTCGAAGAACAGCTCGTAGAAGTCGCCCATGCGGTAGAACACGAGCGTGCTGGGGTACTCGGCCTTGATGCGCAGGTACTGCTGCATCATCGGCGTGTGGCCGGCCAGGTCGAGAGGCCTTGCCTCGTCGCTTGGCTTCATGGCGCGGGCTCGTTCTGAGCCATCCAGCGTGGCGCCCCTCACCCCAACCCTCTCCCCCGCCGGGGGAGAGGGGGATTTGCTTCCTCTCCCTCCGGGAGAGGGAGTCCGACCATGCTCCCTCCCACCTCGGGTGCCTGGGTCTCGCTCCCTTGTATGTCCGCCCCCGGTCGCTTCGCGACCCCCCCCCGCGGGGGCGTGCCACCGTCGTGGGGCGGCCCCGGGGCCGGTGGTCTACCGGTGGGGGGGGGTGGGGGGGTGGGAAGCGCGCCCCGGGGTTGC
>JANOLA010000210.1:0-3876 GCA_031419535.1 Burkholderiales bacterium
TCGGATGGCGCGTGCGGGAGAGGGGGTACACCTCGCGGCGAAAGACACAACCAGATGACGACCCCCACCTTGCGCGACGTGCGCCTCGAAGACAAATACACGGAGACGCGCGACACCGTGCTCGTCGACGGCAACCAGGCGCTCGTGCGCGCGCTGCTGTTGCAACACGAACTCGACGCACGCGCCGGCCTGAACACGGCGGGCTATGTGTCGGGCTACCGCGGCTCGCCGGTCGGTGGGCTGGACCAGACGCTGTGGGCCGCGAGCAAGGAATTGAAACGCTCCGCCGTCACCTTCGCCCCAGGCGTCAACGAAGACCTCGCGGCGACCGCGATCTGGGGCACGCAGCAACTCGCCGTGATGGGTGATGCCAACGTCGACGGCGTTTACGCGCTCTGGTACGGCAAGGGCCCGGGGGTGGACCGATCCGGCGACCCGCTGAAGCACGGCAACTATTCGGGCACGCACCCGAACGGTGGCGTGCTCGTGGTGGCGGGCGACGACCACCCGGGCAAGAGCTCGACGATCGCGCACCACAGCCAGCAGGCACTCGCGGTGCACTCGATCCCCACGCTGTATCCGGCCGACGTGAGCGAGTTCGTGCAGATGGCGCTGCTCGGCTGGGCGATGAGCCGCTACAGCGGCTGCTGGGTCGGCTTCAAGGTCGTCAACGAGACGATCGAGCAGACCATGACGGTGGGCTTTGACATCGGCGCGTTCAACGTCATCCGCCCCGACGCGCCCTTGCCGCCCGAGGGCGTGCACTTCCGCGGCGTCTACGCGCCCGCGCAGGAAGAGGCGATCCTGCGCCGCTACAAGCTGCCGCTGGTGCAGCGCTTCGCGCGCGCGAACCGCATCGACCGCGTGATGTTCGGGCCGGCTGGCGCGCGCTTCGGCATCGTCGCCGCCGGCAAGGCCTGGCACGACGTGCGCTTGGCGCTGCGCGCGCTCGGCGTCGACGACGCGCGCGCAGCGCTGCTGGGCGTCGCGGTCTACAAGGTCGGGATGCTGTGGCCGCTCGAGCCCGAAGGCTTGACCGAGTTCGCGCAAGGCAAACAGGAGCTTTTCTTCGTCGAGGAGAAAACCGCATTCGTCGAGGCGCAGGCCGCCTCCGTGCTGTACAACCTGCCGGCGCGCCCGCGCATCACCGGCAAGACCGACGGCGCCGGAGCGACGCTGCTCGCCTCCGACCTGCCGTTCGAAGCGCTCGACCTGGTGCAGGCGATTGCCGCGCGGCTGCGCGCGAACGGCGTCTGGGACGAATCGCTGCAATCGAAGCTCGACGTGGCGTCGTCAATGCGCCGCGTCTTGACCACGCTGGGAGCGCCCGTCGACGTGAAGCGCGTGCCCTATTTCTGCTCGGGCTGCCCGCACAACACGTCGACCAAGATTCCCGAAGGCAGCAAAGCGCTCGCCGGAATCGGCTGCAGCGGCATCGCGGTGTGGGCGCGGACTAACACGATGATCCCGACGCAAATGGGCGGCGAAGGCGCCAACTGGGTCGGCCTTCACCGCTACACGAACCGCAAGCACATCTTCCAGAACCTGGGAGACGGCACCTACTACCACTCGGGGCTGGTGGCGATCCGTGGCGCGGTGGCGAGCGGCGCGAACATCACCTACAAGATTCTGTACAACGACGCCGTCGCGATGACCGGCGGCCAGCCGGTGGACGGCCCGATCTCGGTGGGCGCCATCGCGCATCAGGTGCTGCACGAGGGCGTGAAAACGATCGTGCTCGTCAGCGACGACCCGTCGCGCCACGACCCGGCCACGCTGCCGCCCGGCGTGCGCATCGAACACCGGGACAGGCTGGACGCCGTGCAGCGCGAACTGCGCGAGCTGCCCGGCTGCACCGTGCTGCTCTACGAGCAAACCTGCGCGGCGGAAAAACGCCGGCGTCGCAAGCGCGGCGAGTTCCCCGACCCCGACAAGCGCCTGTTCATCTATGACGCGGTGTGCGAAGGCTGCGGCGACTGCTCGGTGCAGTCCACCTGCGTCAGCGTCGAGCCGAAGGAAACGCTGCTCGGCCGCAAGCGCAAGATCAACCAGGGCAGTTGCAACAAGGACTACTCGTGCGTGAAGGGCTTCTGCCCGAGTTTCGTGACGCTGGTCGGCGCCAAGCTGAAAAAAGCGGCGGTGATGGCGGCTCCGGACGCGCTGTTCGCGGCGCTGCCCATGCCGCGGCTCGAGGCGATCGGCGAGCAGAGTTTCGGCGTGATGATCCCCGGCGTGGGCGGCACCGGCGTGATCACGGTCGGCGCCGTGCTTGCGATGGCGGCGCATTTGGAAGGCCGCGCCGCGTCGACGTATGACATGACGGGCCTGTCGCAAAAGAACGGCGCGGTCTACAGCCATTTGCAGATCGCGAACCGCGTCGATGAACTGCGCGCGAACCGGCTGGGTTTAGGCGATGCGCAACTCGTGCTCGGCTTCGACATGATCGCCGCGCTCGGCGACGATTGTTTTCGGTCGATCGACCCGCAGCAGACGCGTTTCATCGGCAACCACCGCGTGCTGCCGACCGCGGCGCTGCCGATGGGAATCGACTCCAAGCTCGACTTCGGGTTGCTTGCACGCAAGGTGTCGGAAAAGCTGCCCACCGAGCGCGTGAGCTATGTGGATGCCACGGGCCTGGCCACCGCACTGCTCGGCGACGCAATCGCGACCAACTTCTTCATGGTGGGCGTGGCGCTGCAACTCGGCTGGTTGCCGCTGTCTGTTGCCGCCGTTCAGCGCGCGATCGAATTGAACGGCGTGCAGATCGCATTGAACCAGCGTGCCTTGCAATTCGGCAGGCTGTGGGCGCATGACGCCAAGGCAGTCGAGCAACTGCTCGGTGCGGCGCAACCCTCGGCGCTGACGCTGGCGCCGGAGACGCTCGATGAAACGATTGCGCGGCGCACCCAACTTCTCATCGACTACCAAGACGCCGCCTACGCCGC
The DNA here is from genome assembly GCA_031419535.1 of Burkholderiales bacterium. Taxonomy (GTDB): domain Bacteria; phylum Pseudomonadota; class Gammaproteobacteria; order Burkholderiales; family Burkholderiaceae_C; genus JAEMQF01. The sequence continues at coordinate 2,946 of JANOLA010000210.1, forward strand.
ACGCTACCGCGCACTGGTGGACCGGGTGCGCGCGGCTGAAGCGCGGGTGAGCGGCAGCGAAGGACCCCTCAGCCTGAGCGTCGCGCGCCATGCCGCCAAACTGATGGCGTACAAAGACGAATACGAAGTCGCACGCCTGTACAGCGCGCCCGAATTCCGGCGCCAGCTCGAGGCCGAGTTCGATGGCGTCAAGACCATGCGCTTCAACCTCGCGCCACCGCTGTTCGCTCGGCGCGACCCGGTGACCGGGCACCTGCTCAAGGGCGAGTACGGCGGATGGGTGCTGAGCGCGATGAAGTGGCTCGCGAAAGCGCGCAAGTTCCGCGGCAGCGCGTTCGATCCCTTCGGCCGCACGGCAGAGCGGCGCATGGAGCGTGAACTGGTCGGGCAGTACGAGCAGCGCATCGATTCATTGCTGGCGGCGCTGAATTCGGGAACGCTCGCACTCGCGGTGCAGATCGCCGAAGTGCCGGAGCAGATCCGCGGCTTTGGCCATGTGAAAGAAGCGAGCGTGAAGCAGGCACGCGTGCGCTGGGTTGAACTTGAGGCGCAGTGGCAGTCGCAAGCGAAGCCGCTTGCTCGGGCGGCTTGACGGGTCAGGGTTGTCGACCCCGCGAGCGTGGGCCGGAGAACGCACCCCGAACCACCTGCCCCCGCAGCCAAGGTGACGCGCCACGAGGTGCCGCACCAACGACTGTGACTGAGGGTTCGGCCCCATTCGGCGGAAGATAGGCGGCCATTTCTTCGGGCGTTCAATACAGCGCGATCTGAGAGGTCGGTTTTGGTCTCCATCGCGAGGTCACGAGCGAATTGGGGTTCTTCTACAACCTCAACGTTTGAGCTGAGCGGTCGACAACGGCGGGACGCCAGGCCCGGGCTGGCGAAAATGTAGACCGTACCGCCGGCCCGGGCCTGGTGGCCTGCCGTTGGC
>JANOLA010000211.1:0-2818 GCA_031419535.1 Burkholderiales bacterium
GCAGAACGCCTGTCGCCGATCCTGATGACGCTGTGCACGGCGCTGGCGCTGCTGCCGCTGATCGTTCGAGGCAGTATTCCCGGCCATGAAATCGAACACCCGATGGCGGTGGTGATCCTCGGCGGCCTTGTCACCTCGACGTTGCTGACCCTGTTCATCGTGCCGCTGCTGTATCTGCGGCTCGGCTCGATCAAGGAGCGCAAGACGATCGATCTGCAGCAACAAGCGGCTTTGACCTGAGCGCGATTGGGGGCGCATTCGATCATGCAGACCAAACCGATGTTCGCCGATAGGCGTATTCCTGGTTGGCCGTTCATGGCTGCGTTCGCGCTCGCTCTGGCGCTCATGCTGGTGCCGGCGCTCGACACGTCTGCTGCGGCACAGGACGCCGAACCCGATCACATTCGCGGCGAGATCGCTTCGGTTGGGGGCGGGGCGATGGTCGTGAAAGCAAAGAACGGCAGGACGGTGCGGGTCACGTTGCCGGACAACCTGACGGTGATCAGCCTGAGCAAGGGCAGCTTCACCGAAGTCGACTTCGGCGTCTACGTCGGCGCCGTTGCGTACCAGTTGAACGAGTACAGCCCGATCGTGCGCGACTCGGCGGTCTGGCTGCACAAGGGCATGGAACTGCGCATCATCGACGAGAAGCTGCGCGGCATTGCGATCGGCGAGAAGAAGTGGGACTTGACCGCCGTCTCGAAGATCGCGCACGGCTGGGTCGATGACCTCGAGGACCGGGTGCTGTCCATCAAATGGGGCCCGAGCGACTACGACGAGACCGACGTGGAAGTGCCGCGCGACGTCCCCATCCACCGCATGGCGCTCGGCGATCCGAGCCTGCTCAAGCCGGGCACCCATGTCTTCGTCGGCGCGCACAAAGGCGCCGACGGCAAGTACACGGCGGCATTTGTTTTCTGCGGCAGGGACGGGATCGTCCCTGCATTGTGAATCGCAAGGGTATCGGACTTCGGACCTTGTTGAATGGATTTTTGGGCGGCTGTACAGCGACTGGAGGCAATCGAATGAATTCGCAAACCAAGGGTTCCATGCACGGGATCGGCAAGCGCCGACTCATGGTTTACAGTTTGATCGCCTCGGCGGCAATCGCGGCGCTCGCGTTGACCTACACCGCGCCGCGCGCAGCCGACGCAGCCGCCCCAGGGTCGGCCGCCAAGCCGGTCACGTTTGAAGCGCTGCCCAGTGGCGTCAAGCGCGTCACGTTGACGGCCAGGGCCGCCGAACGGCTCGGCATCGCGACCGACAAGGTCAGCGAACAGACCGTCATCCGCAGACAGATGGTGGGTGGCCTGGTGATTGCGCCGACGGACCCGAGAGCCGCACCGCAACCGGGCAGCGGGAAGGGAAGTAGTCGGCCATGCAAATTTCAGTTCCCCCCCCGAAACGCAAGACTACGACGCGACGTGCTACGCGGCAACCGAGATGGTGGAGCAGGCTCGTGATGTTGTGGGACGTTTTGGACGAGCAAGAGCGGTTCTGCGCGGGAGGTGTGTCTGCTTGTCCAACATGTTGTCGGTGGAACGGACCGTACTCAGATTGAAGCACGGAACGTGATTGGGGTGAGCGCAGGCCAAGCCTGCAAAATTCATTTCCCGCTCTTGCACCGGCCCCTTGATGCCGGCAGAGCTTGCGAGCCGCGCAGCGCTGGCGCGGGTTAACGCAACGCTCAGGCGTACACCCGTGTGGGCCCCTGCGCGGCAATCGCGCGCAGCAGCCAGCGCAGGTTGTAGCCGGCCGCGCAGCTGACGGCGTGCAGCGCGTCGCCCAGTGCGCCTTGCAGCCAGCAGCGGTCCAGTCGGTGATCGGACTTCAAGTGTCCGATCGCGGGCTCGACCGCCTGGCGCCGACGCAACCAACCCTTTTGTTGTGGGCTCAGGCTCTTGAATTTGCCCCGGTGGATGATCTGCTTGTCGGGGTTGTCGGCGTCCACGCCGCGGAATCCAAGATCGGCCACCACCTGCTTGATATGCACGCTCAGGTCTTGCGTTAGGTTTGTCGCTTGCTCCAGCACCGCGCTCAGGATGTGGCCGTCGAAGGGGTTGCCGGGGAAGGTGCGCGCGCCCAGCATCAGACCGTGCTTGTGTGAGACCACCACGGCATTCTTGACCCCGAACTCATAGGGCTTGCGTGCCTTGCCTTTGCCAATGCATTCCACCTCGGGCGCGTGCAGTGCGTACAGCTTGTTCTTGTCTTTGCGCTGCTGCGTGCGGATGCGCTCGGCACGCTCCAGCCACATCGTCAAATCGCTCACCGCCTTGGCGGAGTGCGGCGCGCCGGAACTGCTCGGCATCGGCCGCTGACGCTTGCGTTGAACCTCGCGCATGACGATGCCAAGAATCGTGCGCTGGCGCTTGACCACGCGCATCAATCTGCGGAACTGCTTGGCGTGCGCGTAGCCACCGGCACGGCGGCGCAGCTCTTTGCCCTGCTTGGCGAAGGTCTGCTTGAGTTGGATGCCGGCACGCTTGGCAGCGCTGACCACCTTGTGGCGCGCGATCTCCAGCAGGCGGCTGTCCACGGGGTGCGCGATGGCCTTCTCCTGGACCGTGGTGTCCACGATCACGCGCTCCAACTCTTTGGGCTTGACCGCCTTGATCGCCACCGCCGTGTCGATGGTGGCCTTGAGCAGTTGCTCCAGGCCTTCTTCTCCCAGGTCACGACGGAAGCGGCCAATTTGCGTGGCGTCACACGGCAGTCGGTGTTCGTAGTAGGCCATGCCGCTGAAGAATTGCCACAGCACGTTCTCGCTCCAACGTACGACAAGTTCCTCGTCGCTGAGGTTGAAGCTGTGCTTGAG
>JANOLA010000212.1:0-3603 GCA_031419535.1 Burkholderiales bacterium
AGCAACAACTTCCTGCAGCTGTTCTTCGGCTGGGAAGCGGTGGGCCTGGTCAGCTACCTGCTGATCGGCTTCTGGTACACGCGGCCCACGGCGATCTTCGCCAACATGAAAGCGTTTCTCGTGAACCGGGTCGGCGACTTCGGCTTCATTCTCGGCATCGGCCTGATCGTGGCGTTCGCCGGAACGCTGGACTATGCGCAGGCCTTCGCCAAAGGCCCGGAACTCGCGACGCTCGCATTCCCCATGCCCTTGTGGGGTGGCGGCTGGATGCTCATCACCGTGATCTGCATTTGTCTGTTCATCGGTGCGATGGGCAAGAGCGCGCAATTTCCGCTGCATGTGTGGCTGCCCGACTCGATGGAAGGCCCCACGCCGATCTCGGCGCTGATCCATGCCGCGACCATGGTCACGGCGGGAATCTTCATGGTGGCGCGCATGTCGCCGCTGTTCGAGCTGTCGGACACCGCGCTCAGCTTCGTGCTCGTGATCGGCGCGATCACGGCGTTGTTCATGGGTTTTCTCGGCATCATCCAGAACGACATCAAGCGCGTCGTCGCCTACTCCACGCTCAGCCAACTCGGCTACATGACGGTGGCGCTGGGTGCGTCGGCGTACTCGGTCGCGGTGTTCCACCTGATGACGCACGCGTTCTTCAAGGCGCTGCTGTTCCTCGCCGCGGGCTCGGTGATCATCGGCATGCACCATGACCAGGACATTCGCAACATGGGCGGCTTGCGCAAGTACATGCCCATCACCTGGATCACGTCGCTGATCGGTTCGCTCGCGCTGATCGGCACGCCGCTGTTCGCCGGCTTCTACTCGAAAGACAGCATCATCGAAGCGGTGCACGCGAGCCAGCTTGCGGGTTCGGGCTTTGCTTATCTCGCGGTGACGCTTGGTGTCTTCGTCACCGCGTTCTATTCGTTCCGCATGTACTTCCTGGTGTTCCACGGCGAGGCGCGCTTTCACCACAAGCCGTTTCCGGGAGAGCACGACCACCACGATGCGCACGCCGAGCATCACGACCCGCACGAAACGCCGTGGGTCGTGACGCTGCCGCTCGTGTTGCTGGCGATTCCTTCGGTCGTGATCGGCTACCTGACGATCCAGCCGATGTTGTTCGGCGACTTCATGAAGGACTCGATCGCCGTCGACGCCACCCGCCATGGCGCGATTGCCACGCTCGGCGCGCAATTCCACGGCGCGTGGGCGATGGCGCTGCACGGACTGAGCACCTTGCCGTTCTGGCTCGCTCTGGCCGGTGTCGTGACGGCCTGGTACTTCTATCTGCGCAACCCGGCCATCCCCGCGGCGATCAAGGCGCGCTTCGAGCCCATCTACCGCGTGCTTGAGAACAAGTACTACATGGACTGGTTCAACGAAAACATCATCGCGCCCGCGATCCGACGCGTGGGCACGAGCCTGTGGCAGCGCGGCGACGTCGGGCTGATCGACGGTGCCATCAACGGCTCGGCGCGCGGCATCGGCGGCGCGGCGGCCGTGCTGCGCCTGTTGCAGAACGGCTACCTGTATTGGTACGCGCTGGTGATGATCGTTGGCGTCGTCGGCCTGATGACGTGGCAGTTGTGGCCCTACCTGCTCGGCAACCCGCTCGCCAAATAACCGCTATAAAAGAACGAGAATCATGGGTTTGTTGAGCGCCGCCATCTGGTTGCCTATCGCCGCGGGCGCGGTGCTGCTCGCGCTCGGCCGCGACGAGCAGGCACCGAGCGTGCGCTGGGTCGCGCTGATCGCCGCGATCGCGAGCTTTCTGGTCACGCTGCCGCTGGTCTCAAACTTCGATGTCGGCACCGCGGCGATGCAATTTCAGGAAAACGCGGCCTGGATCGCGCGCTTCAACGTGCGCTACCACCTCGGCGTGGACGGCCTGTCGCTGTGGTTCGTGCCGCTCACCGCGTTCATCACGGTGATCGTCGTGATCTCGGCGTGGCAGGTGATCGAGCAGCGTGTGAACCAGTACATGGGCGCGTTCTTGATTCTCTCGGGCCTGCTGATCGGCGTGTTCTGCGCGCTCGACGGCTTGCTGTTCTACGTGTTCTTCGAGGCGACGCTGATCCCGATGTACATCATCATCGGCGTCTGGGGTGGGCCGAACCGGGTCTACGCGGCGTTCAAGTTCTTCCTCTACACGCTGCTCGGCTCGCTGCTGATGCTGGTCGCGCTGGTGTACCTGTACACCAAGTCGGGCGGCAGCTTCGACATCCTGACGTGGCACAAGCTGCCGCTGCCGGCGCTGGCGCAGACGCTGCTGTTCTTCGGCTTCTTCGCCTCCTTCTCGGTCAAGGTGCCGATGTGGCCGGTGCACACCTGGCTGCCCGACGCGCACGTTGAAGCGCCCACCGGCGGCTCGGTGGTGCTGGCGGCGATCATGCTCAAGCTCGGCGCGTATGGTTTCCTGCGCTTCTCGCTGCCGATCACGCCCGACGCGAGCCACCAGTGGGCCTGGCTGATCGTCGCGCTGTCGCTGATCGCCGTCATCTACATCGGGCTGGTGGCGCTGGTGCAGCAGGACATGAAGAAGCTCGTCGCCTATTCGTCGATCGCCCACATGGGCTTCGTGACGCTCGGCTTCTTCATCTTCGACGCTTTGGGCAAGGGCAATGAGCTCGCGGTGTCGGGCGGCATCATGCAGATGGTTTCGCACGGCTTTATCTCCGGCGCGATGTTCTTGTGCATCGGCGTGCTCTACGACCGGGTGCATTCGCGCGAAATCGCGGCCTACGGCGGCGTGGTGAACACGATGCCCAAGTTCGCCGCATTCGCGGTGCTGTTCGCGATGGCCAATTGCGGCTTGCCGGGAACCAGCGGCTTCGTCGGCGAGTGGATGGTGATCCTGGGCGTGACCAAGGTGAACTTCTGGCTCGCCGCGCTGTCGGCGACGACGCTCGTGTTCGGTGCCGCGTACACGCTGTGGATGGTGAAGCGAGTCTACTTCGGCGCGATTGCAAACGACCACGTGCGGGAGCTGTCGGACATCAATGCGCGCGAGTTCGCCATGCTGGCTCTGCTGGCGATTGCCGTGCTCTGGATGGGCCTGTACCCGAAACCGTTCACCGACGTGATGCACGTCTCGGTGCTCGAACTGCTGAAGCACGTGCCGTGTCCAAATTGAATTGAAACGGCCTGCACCATGAACGCACTCATGAATTGGCAAGCCGCGGCCCCCGAGATCGTGCTGCTCACGATGGCCTGCCTGATCACGCTGGTCGACCTGTGGGTGACCGACCCGCTCAAGCGCCTCACCTACGGCCTGACGCAGGTCACGCTCGCCGCGGTTGCACTGATGCACCTGGCGGCGTTCAATGAGGGCTCTTCGACCTACGCGATGCAGCGCATGGTGGTGGCTGACCCGCTGGGCCATCTGCTCGGCTTCTTCGCCGCGATTGCGACGATGATTTCACTCGCCTATGCGCGCCCCTACGTCGCGAAGCGCGACATGCTCAAGGGCGAACTGTTCTCGCTGAGCATGTTCTCGCTGCTCGGAATTCTGGTGATGCTGTCGGCGAACAACTTCCTCGTCGTCTACCTCGGCCTGGAGTTGATGTCGCTCAGCCTGTACGCGCTGGTTGCGCTGCGCCGAGA
>JANOLA010000213.1:0-2357 GCA_031419535.1 Burkholderiales bacterium
CCATGCGACAACGCGAACGGCAGGCGGCCGTAGGTGTTCATCACATGGGGTTCGGCTGAGGCGACCAGCTTTTCGGGGGCGTTCATCGGCGGCTCCAAGGGGGTGGTGCGAGGGGATTGTTCACGCCCCAGGCCCGACCGATTCTAAGGTCGGGGTGCAGCGTGCCGATATGCGTTTGATGGATGCCGTTGTCGCCAAAACCGAGCTTGCTTCCGACGCTCGCGCACGCAGCGAGCGGCCTGCTGCCGCGCCCGGCGGCGCCAGCGCTGCCGATGCGCTTGCGGCAATGGCCGCGGGCCCGCAACTTGCTCGCCCGGTGCACGGACACCTCGCATCGAAACCCGGCGTGGCTCAAATCATTCACCGTCAATTCCTGATCGTCGGCCAAACGCTCGACGGCAAGGTGTTTCGCCCCAGCGATTGGTCGGAGCGCCTGGCCGGTGCAATGTCGGCCTTCCGGCCCGCGGGTTCGGCGCTGGGCATGGCCGCATTCATCGGCTATTCGCCGTACTGCGTGCCGCGCGCCGTGGACGGCCAGAAATGCGTGCTGGTCAACGAGGCGCTGCGCGGCATCGAGGTGCTGGCGTGGGACTTCGTCATGCACTTCGCGCGAGACAACCAGCTCGAGGTTCGTGACGTGACGCTGCCGGCAGCGGACCCTCACCCCCACCCTCTCCCAGGGGGAGAGGGAGCAAAACCAGCTCTACCGAGGCAAGAGCTGGCGAAGTCCTGGCCCCAATGACAAAGGGCTCGCAGTGCGAGCCCTTTGTTCGGAGCAGTTCGAGATTCAGGTGGTGGCCAGCGCCTTCACCTGCGCCGACAGGCGGCTCTTGTGGCGCGCTGCCTTGTTCTTGTGGAACAGGTCCTTGTCGGCGACTGAGTCGATGACCGGCTGCGCCAGCTTGAACAGCTCGGTGGCCTTGGCCTTATCACCGCCCGCCACCGCCTTTTGCACGTTCTTCACGACGGTGCGGAACTTGGAGCGCAGTGCCGTGTTGCCTGCATTGAGTTTTTCGTCCTGGCGGACGCGCTTCAGCCCGGAGGCGATGCGAACGGTTTTCTTCTTGGCTTTGGTGGTGGTGGCCATGCTGAATGACGGTGTTGCGGCTGAGCGAAGCGCGCGAGTATAGCAGCGCCTCTCCCGCCCGAGCGTGGCGCACGGTGGACCGAGCCGCCGCGGCCTCTCAGAGTCTTGGACCCGGCAACCATCGGCCGGTCAAGGCCCCGCTTCCTATAATCCCCCGCCGCGCGCTCGCGCCTTACCAGCCCGCGAATCCTTCTCCTCATCCCCATGAATCTGTTGCGCGCGGCGTCCACCGTTTCCCTGCTGACGCTCGCCTCGCGCATCACCGGCCTCGTGAACCAGATGATCCAGGCGGCGCTGTTCGGCGCCGGGGCCTGGATGGACGCGTACAACGTCGCGTTCCGCATCCCGAATCTGCTGCGCCGGCTGTTCGCCGAAGGTGCGTTTTCGCAGGCTTTCGTGCCCTTGCTCGCCGCCACCCGCGCAGCGCAAGGCGAGGCCGCGACGCACGAACTCGTCGACGCCGTCGCCACGGTGCTGCTGTGGGCGCTGATCGGAACCTGCGCGCTCGGCATCGTCGGCGCGCCGGTGATCGTGTGGCTGATGGCCGCCGGCCTGAAGGAGTTCGACGGCGCCGTGTTCATGACGCGCCTGATGTTCCCCTACATCGGCTTCATGTCGCTGGTGGCGTTGTCGGCAGGCATCTTGAACACGCACAAGCGTTTCGCGGTGCCGGCCGCGACGCCGGTGCTGCTGAATCTTTCGTTGATCGGCGCCGCCTGGTGGCTCGCGCCGGCGTTCCAGGCCCGGGGCATCGAGCCGATCTTCGCGCTCACCGCCGGCGTGATGCTGGGCGGCGTGCTGCAGCTGGGCGTGCAGGTGCCGGCGCTGCTGCGCATCGGCAGCCTGCCGCGCCTGGGCCTGGGCTGGGCGTCGATCCGCCGCGCCTGGGGTCACCCCGGCGTGCTGCGCGTGCTGCGCCAGATGGCGCCGGCGCTGCTGGGCGTGTCGGTCGCGCAGCTCTCGTTGCTCATCAACACCCAGATCGCTTCACAAGTCGGTGTGGGCGCGGTGTCGTGGCTGACCTACGCCGATCGGCTGATGGAATTTCCGACGGCCTTGCTCGGGGTTGCCCTGGGCGTGGTGCTGATGCCACAGTTGTCCGCAGCGCAGGCCAGCGGCGATGAGGCGCGTTATTCGCCGCTGCTCGACTGGGGCCAGCGCCGGACGCTGATGCTGGCGCTGCCCTGTGCGGTGGCGTTGCTCGTGTTCGCGCAGCCGATGGTCGCGGTCCTGTTCCACCGCGGCGCCTTTTTGGCTACCGATGTCCAGA
>JANOLA010000214.1:0-13637 GCA_031419535.1 Burkholderiales bacterium
CCGAGGCGCTCTTCCAGCGCGGCGACCTGTGTGGTCGCGGTGGGCTGGGTGATCCGAAGTTCTTCCGCGGCCTTGCTGAAGCTGCCGCACTCGACGATGCGGATGAAAAGCTGAAGGCCGGTGATGCGGTCCATGGTGCTGCGCTGTCGGGCCCGGCGTGAGTTGGGTCGAACCGGCGCGAGTCGCCGGCACGCGGCATCGTAACCGTTGGCGCGTGGCAAGGAGTCTGGGCGGCAGAAAGCCGCCTGCGGCTACTGCGCCGCCGGCGTGTCGCTGATGATTTCGGCGTAGTTGAACATCGGCAGCGGCGGCGGCAGCTTCAGCTTTTCGGCCGCGCTGATGCGGATCTGGTACGAAAAGCGCTTCAGCGTTTCGATCGGAATCGTCGACGCCTGTTGCTTGGCCACCAGAATCTGCTCGGCCTTGTGCGCGGTGAACTGGCCGACGCTGTAGTAGCGGCTCACCAGCCCGGACAACGCGCCCGCCTGCATCAATTGTTCGGTCGACGCGAAGGTGGGCAGGCCGACCTCCATCGCCGCCGGAATGATCACGTCTTGCGCGAGCGTGCCGAGAAAACTGTCGGGCGGCAGATAGAGCCATTCTGCCCTGGCTTCTTTCAATTCGCGCACCAGCTCGGCGGCGCCTTCGGCGGTGACTTTGCGATTCGCGTCGAGGCGGAAGGTGCGCGAAACGATGTTGAACTTGCGTTCGAGCCCGATCTTGCGGATTTCGTCGAGCACCACAATCGAATTCTTCTCGGTCGGCGTGTACAGCACGCCGAGCGTCTGGAACGGCCGGTAGGCGGCCATCGCTTGAATCTGGGCCGCCACCGGCGCGACGTGCACGACGCCGGTCAGGTTGTGCCGGGTCGCGCCATTCTCGGGAACGATCTTCGCGAGCGTCGGCGCGGCCACCAGCGTGAACACGACCGGGATGTCGGTGATGTGCTCGCCCGCGACCACGGCGTCGTGCGGACCCACCACGCCGAGCGTGACCGACGTGCCCCAGGCGTAGATCAGGTCAGGCCGCGTGGCGCGGATTTCACTCAGAAAGCCTGCCATTCGCGTCATGTCGCGGTTCAAGTCGCGGTAGGTGATTTGCACCGGGATCTTGCGCGACGCAAAGTGTTCTTCGAAGCCTTTTTCCACGTCGGTCATGCCGCGAAACGTGATCGCGTAGATGCGAAACGGCCGCGTCGCGCCGCGCGGCGCGGCCTGCGGCTTGCCTGCGCGCTCCTGCGCCAAGGCCGAGCCGAAGGGAGCCGCGGGCAGCGTTGCGGCCAAAGCGCCGGCGATCAAGTCGCGGCGCGAGAGGTTCGTCGTCATGGGAAAGGTCTCCTGATGATCCAAGCTGATGATCGAAGTGGCTTCACGTTTGTGCGCTCGCCAGGGCCGGGCTGGCTGGCCGGCGCGTGGCCAGCACGAAGACCAGGCCGCACAGCATCACGCCCGAGCCGACGATGACAAAACTGGTTGGGTAGCCGAATGTCAGCAGCAGTGCGCCAGCCAGCAGCGGGCCGGCCGCGTTGCCCAGGCGCTCGAGCAGCCGGTACACGCCGTACACCGCGGGCTCGCCCATCTGCGCCACTTCGGCTTCGCAGTGCTCGCGCACGAGTGCGCTTTGCGCGGCGATCGACAACGACTGGCCGGCGCCGACCAGCACGATCGCCGCGAACACCCAGAGCACATCGCTGCCGAGCAACAGCAGCACACCGCCCGCGCCCGACAGCAGCAGGCCCGCGCCGACCAGGTTCTCCATGCGCTCGCGGGTCGTCGCCAGCGCCGCGGCGAGCGGCGCGCCGAGCACCATCACGACCGCGTAGGCCATCAGGATGCGCCCGACCACCGACTGCGAACTGCCCAGGCTCACCACGTACAGCGGCACGAGGTAAAAACACATGCCGGTGAGCAGTATCTTCGCCGGCATCGCGGCCAGACCAGTGAGCGTCATGAAGCGCCGGTTCAACATCAGCGAGCCGATCTCGCGCAGGCGTGGCGCGCGCGGCACTTCGCGGAGCGTGTCGTCGAGCACGTGGCCGGCAGGGGCGGCATCGGGCATCTGCTGAATCGCCACGATCGAGATGATCGCGAGCACGGCCGCCACGCCGAAGGTCAGGCGTTCGCCGATGTTGTCGGCCAGGATGCCGCCGATCGACGGGCCGCACACCGTGGCCACCATGATCGCGCCGACGAACAGCGCGAAGCTGCGCGCCCGGTTCGCGGCGGTCGAGTGCTCCAGCACATGCGCCTGCGCGGCCACGAACACGGTGGCGTAACCCAGTGCGCACAGCGACCGCCAGACCAGCAAGTCGATCACGCTGCCGGCGAACGCGCTCGCGGCAAAACCGAACGCGGCGATTCCCGCGCCGACCAGCATCGCCTGGCGGTGGCCGACGCGCTGGCTGTAGGCACCCAGGAATGGCTGGGCGAGCGCGACGATCAACATGAACAGGGCGATCGGCAGGCCCACCACGATTTCCGGCGACAGCCATGGGATCGGCACGAGCAGGCTCTTCACGTAGCCGGGCAGGACCGGCCGGGTCAGTTCTTCGGCGAGGATGAACACGAACAGCGGTGCGCGCACCTTGGCGAGCAATCCGTCGTCCACAGTGTCGCTCGCATCGGCCGGGCCGAAGCGGTAGCGCTGGGCGAGCAGGCCGAGGCCGCTCGCGGCGGCCGCCAGCCCCGGCGGGCGTTCGTGCGCGGGGGCGCGCCGGGCGGCGTCGATGTCGCGCGCCAGTGCCCCGTAAGCCGAATTGACGCGCTGCCGCAGACCCTCGAGCAAGCGGTGCACGGCGCCGAACGCCAGGCCGAGGCTGGTCGAGCGCATCGCGCTGAAATTGCCCGAGCCGCCGCGCTCGATCGTCACCCCCAGCGCGCGCAGTTCGGCTTCGATCTGGGTGCCGGCGATGAAGTTGAGCAACTCCAGCGTGAAGAACAGCGCCACGATCAGCACCACCAGCACGTCGAACATCATGTCGAGAATGATGCGGTCGACGAAGCCGACGTCCACGCCGATGTGCAGCATTCCCACCGGCTTGCCCGGCGCCACGATCGGCATGCTCACGACGTACTGTTTGCCCAGGTACACAGCGGGCTGCGCCTGTTCGGGGTTGTCGGTTGCCGCCAGCACGGCCGGCTGGCGGAAGTAGTCGGCCGCACCGGCGGGCGCCTTGAAGCGCTCATAGAGAATCGCGCCGCGCAGGTCGGTCACCGCGACATAGGCGATGTCGGGAATCGCACCCTTCAATTCGTCGAAGGTCTGCTCGACGCCATAGAGCTCACGGAAATCGAGGTTGTGTTCCATCGCCTTGAGCACGAGCGCGCGCGCCGAGGCTCCGCCGCTGGCGACCTTGGCCGCCATCTCCGGGGCCAGCGAGCGTTCGAACACGCGGTGCGACAAATAGGCATTGGCGCCCAGCGCGAGCACCACGACGAGCATCAGCACGCCCGTCAGGCGCAGATAGATTCCGCGCAGGTAATCCTGGTTCATGGTGGCGTTCCCCGCTCCAACTGGCCGCGCAGCAAGGCGATTTCAGCTTCCGCGCCGCGCACGCTGTCGAAGAAGCGGCGCAGCGCGCGGCCGAACGGGCCCTTGCGCAGCGTTTCGCTGGAGCGGGTGGGGTCGCCCGAGCGCACCGCCGCCTCGACCGCGTCGAAGTCGCGCGCCACCCGGCCCATCATCGCCACCAGCGCCAGCGAGGCGAGCAAGGCGGCGGCGACGAACACGCCGAAAGTGGTGAGCGCGAGTTCGCGCGCCACCGCGCTCGTCGACGCCTTCACTTGCTCGTCGGAATAGCGCATCGCGAGGTAGCCGATCACGAGGCCGAAACTGTTCTGGATCGCGATGCCCGCGGCCGATTCGGTGCCGCGCTTCACGAACCAGTCGTTGCTGCCGGCCTGGCGCGCCGCGTCCAGCCACGCGGCCGGCACATTGCGCGCCGCGCGCAGGCGGTCGGTGCTGTACAGGGGCTTGCCTTCGAGGTCGAACACCTCGATGCCCAGGATCAAGCCATCTGAGGCGCGTTCGCGCTCCAGCGTGCCGGGCAGCGTGCCGAGGTCGGAGAACTGCATGCCCAGTGCCAGGGAAGACTGGATGCTGTTCTCGATCGACGTGCCGGTCACGACCAGGCGTTCCTTGATGATGCGCTCGGCGTTGCTGCGGTACTTGAAGAAGTTCAGCAGCCCTGCCATGCCGACCGCGAACAGGCACACCAAGACGGCGACCATGATCATTTGCGGGCGAGTGCTGTTCATGAATGCAATTCCTCCACGGCCTATCCCGGTTTCGGCGGCCGACCCATCCCTTTTCGGCGCTTCGCCACCGACCTTGAATCCGATTTGGTTCGCCGATTCGGCAAACTGAAGGTCAGAGCGTGATTTGTTGGCCTCAAGCCGCGACCCGCCGCTGCCGATATCCGTCGGAGCGAGGTCTGGTCGGGTGAGGACGGAGAACAGTGCTGTGAAAAATCAAATGTGGGAATCAAGACGCGTGGAGATCGGCGCATGAGGTCCACCGTGAACACCGTCACGATCGCACGCGACGACGCCACCGGCGACACGGTTCCGGCGGCGCTGTTCGACTTGGCGTGGGAGCCACCCGTGCCCGGGCGCCGGCGTGTGCTGACCAGTTGGAACGACTACATCGCCGTGGCGAGCCAGGTGGTGGGGCGCTTTCACGGCCAGTACAACCTGTGCCACTTCGACTATCACCACCCGGCCCGGTTGCAACCCGGCACGGTGCGGCGCCTGAAACGCCCGTACAAAGTGAGCGTGGCGTATGCCGAATGGGGTGCACCCGACGCGCCGCTCGTCATTTGTTGCGGCGGTGTCGCAAGTGTCGCGATGCGTTTCAACTACCTCGCGTCGGATTTGAAAGACGACTTCCGGCTGGTCTGCATGGACTGGGTGGGGCGCGGGCGCTCCGGCTGGCTCGCCACCGAGGGTGACTATTCGCTCGCCACCTACGCCGAACAACTGCGCCAGATGATCGAGCACCTGGGCGGCGGCCCGGCCACCGTGCTCGGCTCGTCGCTGGGCGGCAGCGCGGCGATCGAGGTCGCTGCGCGGCACCCGAAGCTGATCGACCGGCTGATCCTGAACGACATCGGCCCGCACATCGCGGCGCGGCGCCGGCGCAGGCGTGCCGACACGCTGGCGCGCCACTATGTGTTTCGCGAGCCCGCCGACATGCTGCGCAAGGTGGGGGCTTCGCAGAAGAACGACGGGCCGGTGAGCGACGACATCCGCTTCAACCTGACGTTCCACCAGACACGCTGGTCCGACGAGGAGGGTGGCCGCGTCTATCGCCACGACGTGCGTGCGCTCCAAGCCTACCGGCGCGACGCGCAGAAAAGCCTGCAGCAATGGGAGCAGTGGAGCCGCGTGCGCTGCCCCGTGCTGCTGATCCACGGCATGCAGTCCGACGTGCTGTTCGCGCCGACGATCCGGCGCATGTCGCGCGGCAAGGACGTGACGCTGATGCACTTGCCCGACACCGGCCACGCGCCGCTGCTCGCCGACCGCCACCAAGTTGCATTCTTGCGCGACTGGCTGCTCGGCACCGGCTACGCCGAGCGCGAATGGACCGTGTTGCACGGCGCGCCGCGCGAACGCCATCCCGGCACGCCGATCAACTTCGCGCCCGGCAGCGCGTTGCGCTGATTGATGAAACGCCGCTGACTGATCCGGCACGCCACCAGCAACGAACCGAACCCGCACCGATGACGTCGCTTCACTTGAATTTCCTGCGCCATGGCGCGACCGAGCCCAACCTCGCCGGCTTGCGCTGTGGCGGCGATCTCGACTCGCCGCTCACCGATCTCGGGCGGCACCAGGCGGCGCAGGCCGCGCTGCGCATTCAGGAGCTGCGCCTGGGCGTGGGCGTGGTCGTCGCGAGCCGCCTCGCGCGCACCCGCGAGACCGCGCAGATCGTGAGCCGCGTGCTGCACGGCGTGGAAGTGGTCATTGAGCCCGGCTTCGCCGAACGGCGCCTGGGGCAATGGAACTTGCGGCCGATTGCCGAGACCCAGGCCGCGCTCGCCCAGGGCGACACGCCGCCGGGGGGAGAGTCGAACCAGGAGTTCGTAGAACGAATTCACGCCGCGCTCGAAGCCTTGCTGCCGCGCCTCACCGAGCGGCCGCTGCTGGTGGGCAGCCGCGGCATCGCGCGCGTGCTGCGCGAGTTGGCGGGCCTCGGTGCGTCGAGTGGCCTGCAAGAGGTTGGCAACGGCCAATTGGCGCACTTCGATTTGGCGCAATTCGCGGCCCGCCACGCCAGCGCTTTCCCGACATGAGCACCGACCCCGCAGCGGCGCGCGAGCGCCCCGATCGGCGCAGGCCGGGGCTGCTGGCGCTGCTGGCGATCACGCTGGCTGCGCTCGGCGTCGACCTGTTGAACGCCGTCGCGCCGGGCGCGCTGTTCGACGTTCCCGCGTCCACATTCGCGCTGGCGATGCTGCTCTGCCACATCCGGCTCGCGAGGCCGGCGGCCGAGCCGGCGGCATCGGCGGCATCGAGCGCAGCCGGGCCCGCCGCTGGCGCTGTGAACATGCGCGTGCCGCCCAGCGTCAACGCGATGCTAGCTTTCGCCGACGCTCGCGGCATCTGTACTTACGTGAGCCCGGCGCTCGCGCGCTGGCTGTTTCGCGCGTGCGACGAAGTCGAAGGCCGGCTGCTGACCGAAGCCTTCGGTGAGGTGAACGGTGCCACCCTCGCGCAGCGGCTCGAGGCAGCACGCACCAAGGGAGCTTCACAGCGCGTGCGCTTCTCGGCCTTGCAAGCCGATCAATCGGTGCAGTCGCTGCAGGTGTTCATCCTGCCTGAGGCCGACGCCAACGGCGCGCCGCTCGGGTTCCAGATCTTCGCGGTGGACATGTCGCGAGAACAGAGTGCCTTCGACGCGGTGCAGCGCTCGGAGCGGCGCCTGCGCGTGATGATGGACCAGATACCCGTCACGGTGTCGTACATCGACGCGCAGATGCGCTACCGCTATATCAACCACGCCCAGGAGCAGTGGCTGGGCAAGACGCTCGCCGAAGTCGACGGGCGGCCGGTACGGGACGTCGTGGGCGACGAGGTCTGGGCCAAGATCGAGCCGCAACTCGTCGAGGCGCTGGCCGGCGTGCCGGTGCCGCTCGAACGCCAGCGCATCGACCGGCACGGCAACCAGGTGTGGCACTCGGGCCAGCATGTGCCCGACGTGAGCGACGACGGCTCGGTGGTCGGCGTCTACACCGTGTTCTTCGACACGACGCCGCGCGCGATGGCCGAACAGGCGCTGCTGGCGCGCGAGAAAGAACTGCACGGCGCGATCGCCGTGGCCGAGAACGCGAACAAGGCCAAGTCGGAATTCCTGGCCAACATGAGCCATGAAATTCGCACTCCGATGAACGGCGTGCTGGGCCTGACCGAGTTGCTGCTGGAAACCCCGCTGAACGAGCAGCAGCGTTCGTTTCTCGAAACGGTTCGCAGCTGCGGCGAGGGCCTGCTGGCAATCATCAACGACGTGCTCGATTTCTCCAAGATCGAAGCCGGCAAGCTGGAAATGGAGTGGCTCGACTTCGACCTGTATCAATCGGTCGAAGACGTGGTGCAACTGTTCGCGCCGCGCGCCCAGGCGAAGCGCCTCGAACTCGTGACGCGGATCGACGAGCGCCTGCCGGCGGCGATGCACGGCGACCCATTCCGCTTCCGCCAGGTGCTGACCAATCTGCTCGGCAATGCCTTGAAGTTCACCGAGTCCGGCGAAGTGGTGGTCGAAGTGGCGCTGAACGACGACCAACGCCTTCAAGTCACCGTGCGCGATACCGGGATCGGCATCGAGCCCGAGGTCTGCCAGCGCCTGTTCGCGCCGTTTGCCCAAGCCGATGGCTCGACGACGCGCCGCTTCGGCGGTACCGGCCTAGGTCTGGCGATCAGCCGGCACCTCGTGGAAATGATGGAGGGCCGGATCGGCGTGCACAGCGTGCCGGGCCAGGGCTCGAGCTTCTGGTTCAAGCTGCCGCTGCGCGCGGCGACCAGCGCGCCGCTGGTCGCGCACCCGGCGGAACTTGTCGGCCGACGCGTGCTGGTCGTCGACGACAACCCGACCAATGCCCAGGTCGTGCAACAGCACGCCGTTGCGGCCGGCATGCTCTGCGAAGCGGCGCACAGCGGCGAGCAGGCGCTGCGCCGCCTGCGCGAAGCGGCCGCCAAGGGTGAATCCTTCGACATCGCCGTTCTCGACATGAAGATGCCGGGCATGGACGGTCTGCAGCTGGCCGCCGCGCTGCGCGCCGACCCGGCGCTGCGCGACTTGCCCTTGATGATGCTGAGTTCGCTGCATTCGGGCGGCGAAATGGCGCGCGCGCGCAGCGCCGGGATCGACGCCTACCTGTCCAAGCCGGTGCGCCGCCAAGACCTCTTCCGCGGGCTGGCGCAATTGCTGGGCGGTGCGCCGTCGTGCGACCTGCAGCTCCCGCTGACGACGGCCGCCACGCGCATCCTGGCCCGCGTGCTGATGGCCGAAGACAACGGCGTGAACCAGATCGTCGCGCGCAACATGCTCGAATCGCTGGGTTGCAAGGTTCAGATCGTCGGCAACGGGCAGGAGGCACTGCATGCGGTGCAGGCTGGCGGCCACGACATCGTGTTGATGGACTGCCAGATGCCGGTGATGGATGGCTACGCCGCGACCGGCGCCATTCGTGCCTGGGAAGCAAGCCAGGCCGAGCGGCGCCGCGTGCCCATCGTCGCACTGACGGCAAACGCCTTGGTGGGCGATGCCGACGCCTGCCGCGCCGCGGGAATGGACGACCACCTCGCCAAACCGTATTCGCGCAAGCAACTCGCGAGGACGATGGCGCGCTGGTTGCCATCGCAGCTGGTCGAGCGCGCGGCCAGTGATGAAGTCACGCAGCCGTCGCATCTGGCCGATTTCGCCTCGGCAACGGGCTCGGGCGGATCGGACCCAAAGGCCCGGCCCACCGGCTTCGTCGGGCTCGACGAAAAGGCGCTGGCCAACATCCGCGAAATCGACGCCGATGGCAGCGCTGGCGTCTTGATCGAAGTCATCGGCATGTATCTCGCCGATGCCGACCGGCATGTGGCGCGTCTGCGCGCCGCGCTGGAACAACGCGACGTGGGCGAGCTCGACCGCGTGGCCCACGCCCTGAAGTCGGCGAGCCAGAACGTCGGTGCGAGCGCGCTGGGCGAGTTGTGCCAGCAGCTCGAACGCCAGGGCAAGGCGGGCCAGTTTGTCGGCGCGCCCGAGCTGGTGCAAGCGATCGAGCGCCAGTTCGAACTGGTTCGGCCGTTGCTGCTGGCGGAGATGGGGGAGGCGGCATGAGCCAGTCCACGCTGCCGCGCATCCTGATCGTCGACGACGACGCCGCCGGGCGCCGCTTGACGCGTATCACGCTGGCGCGTGCTGGCTTCGAGGTCGTCGAAGCGCAGGACGGCCAACAGGCACTCGACGCGTTGCGCGCCGGCATGCCCGACCTGGTGCTGATGGACGTGAGCATGCCCGTGATGGACGGCTTCACGGCTTGCACCGAGCTGCGCAAAATGCCCGGCGGCGCCAATCTGCCAGTCGTGATGATGACGGGGCTTGACGATTTGGAGTCGATCGCGCGCGCGTTTCAGGTGGGCGCGAGCGATTTCCTGACCAAGCCGATCCACTGGGCGTTGCTCCCGCACCGGCTGCGCTACATGCTGCGTGCCAGCGCCGCGATCGACATCCTCAAGGAAGCCGAAGAGCAGATCCGGCGCATGGCTTACTACGACTCGCTGACGGGCCTGCCGAACCGGCGTTTGTTCATCGATCAACTTCACAAGGGGATTGCCGATGCGCAACGCTGCGACGAACAGTTGGCGGTGTTGTTCATCGACCTGGACCACTTCAAGCGCGTCAATGACACGCTCGGCCATGGCGCGGGAGATGAGTTGCTGCGGGCGATCTCAGCCCGGCTCGGCCAGTCGCTGCGACCGCTCGATGTGGTGACCCGCAGCGGCTTCGACCCCGTCGCGAACAGCGTCGCCAGGTTGGGTGGCGACGAATTTATCGTCATGCTCACGGGGCTGCATGGCCCGGCCGACGCAGCGAGCGTGGCGCGCCGGCTCGTCGCCGCGCTGACCCAGCCGGTGATGATTCAACACACGGAGCTGCTGGTGGGCGCCAGCATCGGCGTGGCGATGTACCCGATCGACGGCACCGACGTCGAGTCGCTGCTCAAAAACGCCGACACCGCGATGTACCGAGCCAAAGAGGCCGGGCGCGGTGGCATGCAGTTCTACGACCCTTCGATGAACGTTCGCGCGCTCGAGCGCCTGGTCATGGAAGGCATGTTGCGCAGAGCGCTCGAGAACCAGGAGTTCGTGCTGCACTACCAGCCGCGAGTCGATCTCGCCAGCGGTGAAATCGTGGGCGCGGAAGCGCTGATTCGCTGGCAGCATCCGCAGCGCGGCTTGTTGTCGCCCGGTGAATTCATACCCGTGGCGCAAGACTGCGGCCTCGTCATTCCGATCGGCGAATGGGTCATGGCGCAGGCCTGCCGGCAAAGTGCCGCCTGGCGCGCCGCCGGGCTGAACCCCGGCGCGGTGGCGGTGAACCTTGTCGCGAGCCACCTGGTCGAGCCCGGACTGCCGGCACTGGTGCGCCGCTTGCTGCTCGAGAACGGCCTGCCCAGCGGCAGCCTGGAGATCGAAGTCACCGAGTCGATGCTGATGGCCAACCCCGAGTTGAGCGTCACCGTCGCGCGCCAATTGGGTGAGCTGGGAGTGAGCCTGGCGATCGACGACTTCGGCACCGGTTATTCGTCGCTGAGCGTTCTCAAGCGGCTGCCTGTCAGTGCGCTGAAAATCGACCAGTCATTCGTGCGCGACCTGGCGAGTGACGCCGGCGACGCGGCGATCATCGTCGCGATCATCGCGATGGCGCACACCTTGAAATTGAAAGTCGTCGCCGAGGGTGTCGAAACCGAAGCCCAGCGCCGCTTCCTCGCGGACAACGGCTGCGACGAATTCCAGGGCTACTACTTCAGCGCCGCGATCGACGCCGATGCGTTGGCGCGCCTGCTCGAACCGCGTGGCGTGCTGCTTGCCGACGCGGTGGGCGCTTAAGAGCACCTCCGGAAACTCTCAGCCTCGGGTCTGAGCCGCGCTCCGGCGATTCCCCGTTGGAATAGCAGTTATCGCGCCACAGGGCTTCTCGGCGCCGGCGGATTGCGCGAACATCGCCTTCACCGAACTTCGAAGGAGACACGATGGCGCGCATGAAAGCCGTGATGGCTGCTGTTCTGGTGCTGGAAAAGGAAGGCGTGAATCAGGCCTTCGGCGTTCCCGGTGCCGCGATCAACCCGCTCTACGCCGCGCTGCGTGAACGCCAGACGATCGCGCATGTGCTGGCGCGCCACGTCGAGGGCGCGTCGCACATGGCCGAGGGCTACACCCGCGCCAAGGCCGGCAACATCGGCGTGTGCATCGGCACTTCGGGGCCGGCGGGCACCGACATGGTGACGGGCTTGTATTCGGCGCAGGCCGATTCGATTCCCATCCTGTGCATCACCGGCCAGGCGCCGCGCGCGCGTTTGCACAAGGAAGACTTCCAGGCGGTGGACATCGTTGCCATCGTCAAGCCGGTCACCAAGTGGGCGACGACGGTGCTGGAGCCGGCGCAGGTGCCGCGCGCGTTCCAGCAGGCGTTTCATCTGATGCGCTCCGGCCGGCCCGGGCCGGTGCTGATCGACCTGCCGTTCGACGTGCAGATGGCGGAGATCGAATTTGACATCGAGACCTACGAGCCGCTGCCGGTGTACAAGCCGCGCGCGACGCGCAAGCAGGCCGTCAAGGCGATCCAGATGCTGCAAAAGGCCGAGCGCCCGCTGATCGTTGCGGGCGGTGGCGTGATCAATGCTGATGCGTCTGACCTGCTTCAACAGTTCGCCGAACTGACAAACACGCCGGTGATCCCGACGCTGATGGGCTGGGGATCTATCCCCGATGACCACCCGCTGATGGCCGGCATGTGCGGGCTGCAAACCTCGCACCGCTACGGCAACGCGACGATGCTCGCCAGCGACTTTGTGCTGGGCATCGGCAACCGCTGGGCGAACCGGCACACCGGCACGGTGGAGGTGTACACGAAGGGCCGCAGCTTCGTGCATGTGGACATCGAGCCGACGCAGATCGGCCGCGTCTTCAGCCCCGATTTCGGAATCGTCTCCGACGCGAAAGCGGCGCTCGAAGAGTTCATCGCGGTGGCACGCGAGTTGAAGACCGCCGGCCAGTTGCGCGACCGCAGCGCCTGGGTCGAACAATGCCGCGAGCGCAAGCGCACGCTGCTGCGCAAGACGAATTACGAGTCGTTGCCGATGAAGCCGCAGCGCGTTTACCAGTGCATGAACAACAACTTCCCGCGCGACACGACGTATGTGACGACGATCGGCCTGAGCCAGATCGCCGGTGCGCAGTTCCTGCACGTGTTCGGGCCGCGCCAGTGGATCAACTGCGGCCAGGCCGGGCCGCTGGGTTGGACGATTCCCGCCGCCTTGGGCGTGCGCGCGGCGGACCCGAAGCGCACGATCGTCGCGCTGTCGGGCGACTACGACTTCCAGTTCATGATCGAAGAGCTCGCGGTGGGCGCGCAGTTCAAGCTGCCCTACATCCACATGCTCGTGAACAACGCCTACCTCGGGCTGATCCGCCAGAGCCAACGCGGCTTAAACATGGACTACTGCGTGCAGCTCGGCTTCGAGAACATCAACGCACCGAACCTGCAAGGCTACGGCGTCGACCACAAGGCGGTGGTGGAGGGCCTGGGCTGCAAGTTCGTTCGGGTCTACAAGCAGGAAGAAATCAAGCCGGCGATTGCCCAAGCGAATGCCTGGATGGCGGAGTTTCAAGTGCCGGTCGTGATTGAAGTGATGCTCGAGCGCGTGACGAACATTTCGATGGGCACCGAGATCGACGCGGTCAACGAGTTCGAGGAACTGGCGCTGTCGCCCGACGACGCGCCGACGGCGATCGGGCTGCTCGACTGAGCGACTGAGAGGACTTGGCCGCGCTTGCCCGACAATCGCGCCAGAATTCCCTGCAACTCAGAGACATGATCATGACCACGTCACTCAAACTCGGCTTCATCGGCCTCGGCATCATGGGCGCGCCGATGGCGGGCCACCTCATCAAGGCCGGGCATCAGCTGTTCGTGCGCACGCGCGGCAAGCTGCGCGCGGAAATTGCGGAAAGCACCGCGACGGTATGCGCGAGCGCCAAGGAAGTGGCGCAAAAGGCCGACATCGTGTTCCTGATGCTGCCCGACACGCCCGATGTGGAAGCCGTGCTGTTCGGCGAAGACGGTGTGGCCGCAGGTCTGATGGCCAGCAAGGGCGGCCCCGAGGGCCGCGTGGGCAAGACCGTGGTGGACATGAGCTCGATCTCGCCGATCGAGACCAAGAAGTTCGCGGCGAAGATCAATGCGCTGGGCTGCGACTATGTCGACGCACCGGTTTCGGGCGGCGAAGTCGGCGCGAAGGCGGCAAGCCTGACGATCATGGTCGGCGCCACCGAAGTGGCGTTTGCCCGCGTGAAGCCGTTGTTCGAGTTGATGGGCAAGAACATCACGCTGGTGGGCGGCAACGGCGACGGCCAGACCTGCAAGGT
>JANOLA010000215.1:0-4608 GCA_031419535.1 Burkholderiales bacterium
CTTCATACTTGTTCTGACCCAGGATGAACATGAACTCGTAGGCCTTGTCCTTGGCGAGTTCGGCGGTGTTGATGTTTTCCAGGATGTAGGTGCCGCTCATCGGAAGAAGAATCTGGTGCACCTCGAAGACGCCGGCGTCCTTTTCGAACGGGATCACTTCCAGGCCCCAGGTGTCGGCGCCGACCGCGACGACGTTCTTCGAGACCAGGAAACGCGCGCCTTCCTTGCCCAGGCCCGGCTCGACCGAGCCGAAGCGCTTCGGGTCCTTCTCGATCAGGCTGAGCCACCCGGTGTGGAAGATCACGACGTCGCCTTGGTGGATTTCAACGCCTTGTTTCTTCATCGCGCCTTCGATCTCGGCCCGGTTGAACGCCGTGCCTTCCTTGACCACGTCAACCCCGAGGTAGGCCGCCATGTCAAGCAGCACGCCGCGCGCCACCATCGGCGGCAGCTTGTGCGCGCCGAGTTTCTTCAGGCCGCCCATCGTCGCGATTTCGCCCCACTTGTTGCCGTTGTAGTAGCGGTCGCTGACGCCGATGTGGCCCAGGCCGTCGAGCTGCGTGCCGATGCCCGTCCAGCAGTTCAGGATGTCGTCGTTGTACGTGGTCTTGGTGGGGCCCAGGCCGTCAGAGTTGCCCACCTGACCCGGCTGCACGATGTAGATGGCGCAAGTGCGCGGCGGAAAGGCCGGCGTGCTGGTGTTCACCGTGATGCCGAGCGAGTAGGTCTTGCCGGTCTTGATGAGTTTGGACGCGGCCAGCGCCGTGGAGGGCGTCATGTAGTTGGCCGCGCCGAGTTCGTCGTTCGGTCCCCACTTGCTGGGGTACCAGTTCGATTGAGCGCTGGCCGAAAAGCTCAGTGCGGCGCCGAGTGCCGCGAGGAATCCAAGTCTCCGATTCATGTGTTGCCTCTTTGTAGTTGATCAAAGGTGTGCGGGCCAGAAGGGCCGGCGAAGTCAGTCTAGCAGCGCTTTGTTCGCGTCGATCGGCGATCGCGCGGGTGCGCGATTTGCGCGGGCCTGGGTTTCTCACCCGAGCAAGCGTTGCGCCAACCAAACGGCCGAGACCGGCAACGTCGCCACCGAGCCCCAGACGATGGCACGGGTTCTCAGCCACTCGTGCCCGCGCCACGGCCAGAGCAGCACACAGACGAGCGCCAGCACGAGCAGTTGGCCGACTTCAACGCCCAGGTTGAAAGCAAGCAATGTCTCCAGAAAGTGCTGCTGCATCAGGCCGAGTTCGCGCAGGCCGCTCGCAAAGCCGAGCCCATGGATCAAACCGAAGGCGAACGCGAGGCGCCAGTGGAAACGGTGGCTGCGCCACAAGAGGTTGAGCAGCGCGCAAATCATGATGGACAGTGCGATTGACGCCTCGACCCATGGCTCGGGCAGCTCGACCCAGCCGAGTGCCGCGGCCGCCAATGTGAGCGAATGCGCGGCGGTGAAGGCCGTCACGACTTGCAGACCGAACCACAGCGCCGGGCGAAAGCGGTTCGCGCCGGCGCTAGGAGCCTGGGCGGCAGAACCGGGCGCGGGTGCGGGCGCGGGTGTGATCAGGCCCAGGCCGGGCAGCAAAACGCACAGCAGAAACAGCAGGTGATCGGGCCCGCTCCAGATGTGGACAGTGCCCTGCAAGGCAAACAGCGCAAACGTGTGCAGCCGCGAGCCGCCGGCCAAGGCGAAGCGCTGCACCGGGTGACGCGCGTCGAACACCGATGAAATCTCGCCACCCTGCAGGTTCAGCCGGGCGAAAGCGCGCGCCAGCGTGGCGTCGCGGTTGAAGAAGTCGTAGCGAACGACAAGGGCGCGCGCCGCGGCCGGCAAGGCGGGCGCGGCGTAGACCTGGCGCAGGTACAGGCCGTCGCTGCGCAGCAGCACCGACTGCGACACGAAACGCAGCTGCAGTGCACGGTCGTCGGCCTCCAGGCGCAGCTGGAGCTGCACGAATTGTGTGAGTGCGGGCTGGAGCGCCGCCAGCTCGCTCGCTGTCGCCGGAGTCGCCGGCGCCGCCGAGCCGGGCGCGAGCTGCAAGATGCCGTTCAGGTCTTTCAGCGCCAGATCGAGTTGCAATGCCAGTTCGCCCGAGGAGTCGGCGATCGACAGGTAGCTGTTGCCCGACTGGTGCGCCACCGCCCAGGCGCTGCACCAGCACCCGAACAGCAACGCCAGGCATCGCAAAAGGCGCCGTGAGCGGTTCACGGCGCCAAGGCTTCGAGCGTGGCGAGCTTGAGGCTTTGCGGGTAAGCGGCGCGATGCTCGCGCAGCAATTGCGCCACCCGCTCGCGGGCGCGCGGCACGGCGGGCTCGCCATTGCGCAGCGCTTGCAAGTAGTGCATTGCCAGGATGAAGCCGATTTCTTCGGTGTCGAGGTTCGGGTCGCGCAGGCGATGCAGGTGTTCGCCGAGGTCGATCATCTCCAGCAGTTCATCGCGCGTCTGGCTGTGGGGTTGCAGCGGGTCATTGCTGAAGCTGTCGTAGAACTGGCCTTTGAGGATTTGCAGGCGTGCCCGGTTCGCAAAAGCGCTGTTGGCGTCGAGCGCAAGTGCATCGCGATAGGGTTTCAGGTTCGCGGCGTACTGGCGGGTTTTGGGCGACAGCACGAGGCGCGTGGGCATCGCGTTGAGCTCGGCGACGAGCAGCAGCGTTTCCAGCCCCTGCGTCTTGCCGTGGCTCGCGATGTCTTGGTTCAGCAATTCGCGCAGCTCGTCGAGCGTGCTGCCAAGCTGGAACAGCGCCGCGGCGCGAACCGCGGGAGTGGCCGTCGCAGCCGTCGAACTGGCGGAGCGTTGAGCGGCGTCCAGCCGGGCCAGATAGGCCTTGCGCGCTTCGCTGCCGATCGCGTCGTGCGCGAGCGCCGCGCCGCACCACAGACCCAGCAGCAGGCACGTGGTGACGGCCGCCAGGGCAGTGCGCACGGTGCCGCAACTCGCCCCGGCGCGGTCCCGACCCGAAGCCCGACAGGCTCCCGGCCAGCGGGGACGCGTCATGACTCGCTGGGCGCCTCGATCTTTTCGCCCGCCGCGAAGGCCAGCGCTCCGGCGTGCAGGCGCATGCCCAGGCTGCCACCCAGCGGCACCCGGGCCGGCAGCGCGCTCGCCGGGTCCGCCAGGGTGGCCGCGATCAGGTAGCCGTGGTGCAGCGGCAGATCGGGGCGCGTGACCAGCAGGTGGGTGCCGCTGTCGAGCAGAACCTCGAGCGGCATGGGAAAGAACGGGTCGAACGGCGGCTTGCCGGAGAACATGGCGTGCGCATCGGCATGGGACAGGATCGCCAGCTTGCCCTGATCGGTCTTGACCATGCTGGCGATTCGAACCAGGTCGCGCGCCCGGCTGACCAGCGCCCGGCTCAGCGGCAGCTTGTCGCGCAGCACGGCGACAAAACTGTCGCCGAGCGCGTCTCCCGCGGCATCGGTGCGCGACGTCAGGACCTGCAGGTAGCGCTTGCGGAAGATGTCCCACTGCCGGTACGGCGTGTGCGCCGCGGCCGGGCAGGCAAACCCCGCCGGCAAGACCGCGAGCGCGGCAGTGTTCAGGAAGTGGCGTCGATCCATGTTCGCGCGCGTGGGCCTTGCTCCCTCTCTCTGCGGGAGAGGGTGGGGGTGAGGGTGCACGGTTCGACTGTCTATTTCTTCGTGAAGATGTTCGTCGGGCAGATCGTCGACACCACGTAGTTGGGAACGTCGACCACGTTGCCGATGCGCAAGTCGCACGCGACGCTCGTGACCACGTAGGCCTGTTCTTTCGTCAGACCCTTCGTCGCGACGAGCCAGTCGATCATCTGGATCAGCGAGTTGCGCGCCGCAAGCGTGATGTCTTCCGACAAATTGGTCAGCGGACCGATCTTCTTGCTGTCGAGGTAGGTGTGGGTCGGCGGCACCTCGCCCGCTGCCTTGAACGGGAAGCCGACCGTGGCGTGGAAGCTGTCGGGCTCGAGCTGCTTCAGTTGCGAGCCGCCTTCGAACTGCGGCTGTTTGACGAGCGAGCCCATGCCCTTGCGGATTTCCGTGATGACGGAGACCACCGCGCCCATTTCGATCGCCGTACCCGCCACTTCACCGTCGCCTTGCGCATAGTGCACGTCGCCGATGAAGAAGCCGCAGCCGTCGATGTAGCAAGGCAGCAGGAGCGTGGTGCCGACGACCATCTGCTTCACGTCCATGTTGCCGCCGTTCTCGCGCGGCGGACTCGTGCGCAGGCATTTGTCTTTGTGGCTGCCGTCCTTGCCGCACACCTCGGGCGGGCGTGCACCCGTCGGCTCGGGTGGCAGGGCCACTCCGCCGGCGGCGCCGAGGGCGGCTTCGCGCGCCGCCCAGGCGTCAACCTCGGGCTCGCCGGGCATCACGCCCACCGTTCCCATGAAGCCGTTCATCGGAATGCGCACGCCCGGAACTTGCGCCGAGACCGCCTCGAGCCGATTGAGGCGCCAGTTCGCCACGAAGGGGTTCGGGAACAGGTCGCGCAGGAAGCCGAAGCCGGGAACGATGGTGGTGTAGCCGTATTCGTCGGGCTTGATGTCGATCAGCTTGATCGCCAGCACGTCGCCGCGCTTCGCGCCTTCGATGAAGATCGGTCCGGTGATCGGGTGCACCAGATTCAGGTCGATCGCCGTCA
>JANOLA010000216.1:0-10541 GCA_031419535.1 Burkholderiales bacterium
ATGGGGCGATATCGGCGTGCGGTGCGCCCGCTGTAGCGCCAAGGGCTGCGCCTGCGCCCGAAAGCGCGAAATGCGTCAATAGGCGTCGAATCGTCGGGTGCGGCGAATATGGCGAATGCGCCGGATGCGCCGGATGTGTCGCGGCAGCGCCGTTATGCTCGGGCGACGATGAAATCCTGGGCCAGCGACTTTTCCCTGTCCGCCGCGAGTGCCGGGTTCGTCGCGGTGCTGGTGGGATTCACGAGTTCGGTGGCGATCGTGTTTCAAGCCGCCAACGGATTCGGCGCCACGCCGGCCCAGCTCGGCTCCTGGATGTGGGCGCTAGGCTTGGGCATGGGCCTGGGCTCATTGCTGCCGTCCCTGTGGCTGCGCAAACCGGTCATGGTGGCGTGGAGCACCCCCGGCGCCGCCGTGCTCGCCACCGCCAGCGCGGGTGGCGCCTTCGGCATGGCCGAGGCGACGGGCGCGTTCATGCTGTGCGCGGCGCTGATCGTGTTGTGCGGCGTCACCGGCTGGTTCGAGCGCATCATGGACCGCATCCCGATGGCGCTGGCGAGCGCGCTGCTCGCGGGCGTGTTGGCGCGGTTCGCGATCGATGCCTTTCTCGCCGCTCAATCGGCGCTCGGCCTGGTGTTGGCGATGTTGCTCGCCTATCTCATCGGCCGCAGGGTCTGGCCGCGACATGCCATTCCTGTCGTGCTCGTGGTGGGCATGCTCTGGTCTCTCGCGGAAAACCGGATGGTCGTTCCGGTGCTCGACGCGAGCCTGACGCTGCCGGTGTTCACCGCGCCCGAATTCACCTGGCGCGCGGCGCTGAACCTGGCGCTGCCGCTGTTCATCGTCACCATGGCGTCGCAAAACCTGCCGGGCGTGGCGGCGATCCGTGCCGCGGGCTACGCGCTGCCCATCTCAAGAATCATCACGCTCACCGGCGTGACGACGCTGTTGCTGGCGCCGTTCGGCGCGTTCGCGCTCAATCTTGCCGCGATCACCGCGGCGATCTGCATGGGCCGCGAGGCGCATGCCGACCCGCAGCGCCGCTACATCGCCGCCGCCGTGTGCGGCGCCATCTACTGCGCGGTCGCGCTGTTCGGCGCGGCGCTGGCCGGCGTGCTGGCAGCACTGCCGCGCGAACTGATTCTCGCGGTCGCCGGCCTGGCGCTGCTGGGCAGCATCGGCGGCGGCTTGGCGGCGGCGGTGAAAGACGAGGCCCACCGCGAAGCGGCGCTGATCACCTTCCTGGTCACCTTGAGTGGCCTGCAAATCGCCGGCATCGGCTCGGCGCTGTGGGGCGTGCTGGCCGGCGCGCTGACGCTTTTTGTGCAACAGTGGCGGCCCCGCGCCGCGCCAAGCCGAACCCCGTGACACCATGAAGCTGTTGTTCGTTACCGACCCGCTGGAGGGTTTCAAGACCTACAAGGATTCCACCTTCGCGATGCTGCGCGCCGCCGCCGCGCGCGGGCATGCGCTGTACGCCTGCGAGCCGCGCGATCTGTCGTGGCGCAGCGGCGGCAAGGTGAGTGCGCCGCTGCGCGAGATCGGCCTGAGCGGCGACGCCACAGACTGGTTTACGCAACGCAGCCGCACGACGCAAGCGCTGGCCGGGATGGACGCCGTCGTGATGCGCAAGGACCCGCCGTTCGACAGCGAGTATTTCTACGCGACGCATTTGCTGCAGCAGGCCGAGCGCGAAGGCGCGCGCGTTTTCAACCGGCCTCTGGCGCTGCGCGACCACCCCGAGAAGCTCGCGATCATGGAGTTTCCCGACGTCATCGCGCCCACGCTGGTGACGCGCGACGAGGCCGAGATCAAGCGCTTTCACGCCGAGCACGGCGACATCATCCTCAAGCCGCTCGACGGCATGGGCGGCATGGGCATCTTCCGCGTCGGGCCCGACGCCCTGAACCTGGGCAGCATCGTCGAAACGCTGAACCGCGGCGGCGCGACCACCGTGATGGTGCAGCGCTACCTCGCGGCCATCAAACAAGGCGACAAACGCGTGCTGCTGATCGGCGGCGTGCCGGTGCCGTTCGTGCTGGCGCGAATTCCGCAGGGCACCGAGATTCGAGGCAACCTCGCCGTGGGTGGCAAGGGCGTGGCGCAGCCGCTCTCGGCGCGCGACCGCGAAATCGCCGAACGGCTGGGCCCGGTGCTGGCGGCGCGCGGGCTGCTGCTGGTGGGGCTGGACGTGATCGGCGACTGCGTCACCGAAATCAACGTCACGAGCCCGTCAGGGTTTCAGGAAATCGCGCAACAGTCGGGCTTCGACGTTGCCACGATGTTCGTCGAGGCCTTGGAACGCGCGGTCCAGTCGACGCCGTGAACGCGCTGCCGGCGCGAGCGAATCGGCGCCGCGGAATCGGCGCAAGAGTCAGCGCAAGAGTCAGCGCAAGAGTTGGCGCAAGACCGTGGGCACGACAATCGTGGCATGGCTGTTCTCTCACTTTCCAATGCGCGTCTGGCTTTCGGGCATGTCGCGCTGCTCGACAACGCGGCGTTTTCGCTCGAACTCGGTGAGCGCCTCGGCCTCATCGGCCGCAACGGCACGGGCAAGTCGTCGCTGCTGAAAGTGATTGCCGGGCTGGACCGGCTCGACGACGGTCTGCTGCAATTGACCCAGGGCCTGCGCATCCGCTACGTGGCTCAGGAGCCGCTGTTCGAAACCCACGCGAGCGTGTTCGACGCGGTGAGCGAAGGCGTCGCCGAGGCCAAGGCGGTGCGCACCGCGTATGAAGAACACGCGACGGGCGACGCGGCGCATGGCACGGCGCATGACGCCACTTTCGACGCGCTGCACACGCGCATCGAAGCGCTGGACGCGTGGAACTGGGAGCAGCGCGTGCAGACCACCTTGACCCATCTGCACCTGGACGGCGCGCGCCTCGTCGACGAGCTCAGCGGCGGCATGAAAAAACGCGTCGCCCTGGCGCAGGCGCTGGTCGCGGTGCCCGACGTGCTGCTGCTCGACGAGCCGACGAATCACCTCGACCTGGACTCGATCGCCTGGCTCGAGGCGCTGCTGCGAGACTTTCGCGGCGCCGTGATGCTGGTCACCCACGACCGCGACTTTCTCGACAACGTCGTCACGCGCATCGTCGAGCTCGACCGCGGCACGCTGCGCAGCTACCCCGGCAACTTCAGCGCTTACGAGCGTTTGAAGGATGAGCAACTCGCGTCCGACGCGCTCGCCAGCGCGCGCGCCGACAAGCTGCTCGCGCTGGAAGAGGTGTGGGTGCGCAAGGGCGTCGAGGCGCGGCGCACGCGCAGCGTCGGGCGTGTGCAGCGCCTGCAGGCCTTGCGCGCGCAGCGTGTGGCGCGGCGCGAGTCGCTCGGCCAGGTGCGGCTTGAAGTCGATTCGGGCGTGCCGAGCGGCAAAATCGTCGCCGAGCTGCGCGACGTGAGCATGGGTTTTGACGCAGCCTTGCTCGTCAAGCAATTCAGCGCGACGATCCTGCGCGGCGACAAGGTCGGCCTGATCGGCCCGAACGGCTGCGGCAAGACGACACTGCTGAAAATGATCCTCGGCGAACTCGCGCCGCTGACGGGCAGCGTGCGTCTCGGAACGCGCCTGGAAGTCGCTTATTTCGACCAGTTGCGCAGCCGCCTCGACTTGAACGCAGCGCTGGCCGACACCATCAGCCCGGGAAGCGAGTGGGTCGAGATCAACGGCGGGCGGCGTCACGTGATGAGCTACTTGAGCGACTTCCTGTTTTCGCCCGAGCGTGCCAATTCGCCGGTGCGAACCCTCAGCGGCGGCGAACGCAACCGCGTCTTGCTGGCGCGCCTGTTCGCATTGCCCGCCAACGTGCTCGTGCTCGACGAGCCGACCAACGACCTGGACATCGACACGCTCGAATTGCTGGAAGAGCTGCTGCAAACCTACGCCGGCACCGTGTTCCTGGTGAGCCACGACCGGCGCTTCCTCGACAACGTCGTCACCAGCACCATCGCCTGGGCCGGCGATGAAGCGCCGGGTCTGTGGCGCGAGTACGAAGGCGGCTATCGAGACTGGGAGCAGCAGCGCGCGCGTGGCCTCGCGCTGCGCGACGCGCAAGCGCGCAGTGCGACGCCAGCCGCGCCGGCGGCCGCGCGTGCCCCCGATGTGCCCAAGCTCGCGATCCCGGCCAAACCGCGCAAGCTGAGCTTCAAGGAACAGCGCGAACTCGACGAATTGCCGCAGCGCATCGAACGCCTGGAGGGCGAACAAAAGGACTTGGGCACCCTGCTGGCCGACCCCGACGTGTATCGCGCCCAGACCGATCGCGCCGTGGCGGCGCAGGGCCGCTACGCGCAGATTGATGCCGAGCTGACGCTGGCGCTCGAGCGCTGGGAGGCGCTCGACCAGCGCCGCTGAGGGCGATGGGCGCCAGGCTGGCCCCAAGCCAGCGTCGAGTCGGAGTGCCGGCCGTCAACCCTCACCCCAGCCCTCTCCCAGAAGGAGAGGGAGCAAGACCGAAAGACTCTCAGCGCCCGAGCGCGCCGAACCAACTGTCGCTCGCGGCCTCGGGGTGGGCACGGCTCACGATCAAACCGGACTGCAGGTACAGCGCATTCAGCAGCCGCTTCGCCCGCCCGCCGTCCAGCCCCGGCCAGCTGGAGAGGTCGCGCAGGTTCGCTGCCTGATGGCGCAACCGCGTCAGGCTCGCGAGCAGCGGGCCGCGCACCGGCAGGCGCGCAAAGTCGGTGCCGGGCGCGACGCGGTACGCCGCCGCGCCGCCGATCTCGGGCAACAGCTCGCGCCGTGCACCGCGCATCGCCAGCTCCCACGCAAACGGCGCGAGCGGGTGCTGCAGCGGGTTCGTGCCGCCGGGGTGGAGATCGCTTCTTGTCGGCGGCGCGATCCACGCCGCTTCGACGTGCAGCACGTGCAGCTCGGCCATGTGCTGGGCCATCTGCTCGATCATCGACATCGAGCAGTGAATCAACTGCTCTTGCGGAAACACGGTGAGCGGCAGCGCGTGGCGGCCGCACTGCAAATGAATCGTCACGCGCTTGCCGTGGCGCAGGCAGGCTGCCAGCACGCCCAGCAGGTCGGCGCCGTTTTCTTCATCGTCAAAGCGGCTCAGGTCGGCGCGCAGCGACGGGCTCAGCGTCGACTCGTCGGGGTCGGTATCGTGAAACTCCGTCGACAGCGTGGCCGAGTGCACCGCGCCGCGCATTGCGGCCGCGTGGGCCCGGTCTTCGTACGGCAGGGTCGATTCGAATGATTGCGGCGGCATGGCACGTCATTTTGACTCGCTGCCAGCGCCGTTTCGGGCGTTGCCTACATATTGTTACGAGCGCGCGCGAAGTCGCGCCAGAAGCGCGGCTCTTGCGTGCTCGCGAAATTGATGCGCATCAGCGTCGTGGCGCGATGCGTCGCATGGAACAGCGCGCCCGGCGCGAGCAGCCAGCCGGCGTCGAGCATGACGTGCGCGAGGCGCTCGGTGTCCACGCCGGTGTCGACCCAGCCGAACAGGCCGCGCGGCGGCGAAGCGAAGCGGCAGCCATGGGCCAACGCGAGTTTCACGGTGCGCGCCCGCGCGGCGTCGAGCTTGGCGCTGATGCGCTCGGCGTGGCGCCGCAGCAGCCCCTGCTCCAGGCAGATCGCGAGCGCCGATTCGGTGAGTGCCGGTGTCGTGAGCGTACCGAGCAGCTTGGTGTCGACGAAGCGCTCCACCAGCTCGGGCGGCGCGGCGATGAAACCGACGCGCCAGCCGGGCGTGAGGATCTTCGAGAAGCCGCCGATGTAGACCGTGCGCTCCAACGCGTCGAGCGCGGCCAGCCGTGGCAGGTGCGGCGCGGCGAGGTAGGCGTAGCTGTCGTCTTCAACAATGTGCAAGCGATTCTTCTGCGCGAGCTGCAACACCCGATGCGCGGTTTGCAACGACAGCGACGCACCGGTCGGGTTGTGCAGCACCGACACCGTGACGTACAGGCGCGGCTGCTGCCCGGCGGGCTGGGCGTCGATGAGGCGCTGCATCGTGCTCAGATCGGGCCCATCGTCGCCGCGCGGCACCGGCAGGATGCGCATGCCCATCGCGGCGAGGCGGGCGTACTCGATCGACCAGCCGGGCTCGTCGACGAGCACGCTGTCGCCCGGCTTGAGCAGGCTGCGCGTCACCACGTCCAGGCCATGCGTCGCGCCGAGCGTGGTGACGATCTGCTGCGGCGTCGCGTTCACGCCGATGTCGCCGAGTCGCGTGGCGAGCGCGCGCCGCAGCCGTGCGTCGCCGGCCGGCTCGCCGTATTCGAGCAGGGCTGATGCGAGCGCCGTGCCGCGCATCACTTTGCGCAGCGCGCCGGCGAGCAGCGGCAGGTCGAGCCAGTCGATCGGCAAGGTTCCCAGTCCGGGCATCGGCTGGCCCAGCGGCGACTGGAACATGCCGCGGATCAGCGTCGTCGCGCTGATCGGCAGCGGCATGCGCGTCGCCACCGCCGGACGGATTTCGCCAGCCACCGATTCCTGCGCCGACGAGCGCACGAAGAAGCCACGCCGGCTGCGCGCCTCCACCAGCCCATGCGCCTGCAACTGGTCATAGGCGGCGACCACGGTCGAAGGGCTGACGCCGTGGCGCCGCGCGCAGTCGCGCACCGAAGGCAGGCGTGCCCCCGGGGCCAGCAGGCGCTGCCGAATGCGCTCGGAAAAGCGCGCCGTCAGCTGCTCGATCAGCGTGGTATCGGCGCGGTGCGACAGTGCGGGCGCTGCCTGTACGTTGCCGAGCGGAGCCACGGGTCGGCGTGCGGCGCTGCCGGTAAGCAAGGTTTGCGGTGTGCTGGTCATGATGGCAGTACAGATCGTTTGTTTGGAGCACAAAGTGTATGGGCTGTGTGCTGGTCTTGGGCATAGACTGGCCCGGGCCTATCTTCCGACAAGCCAATCCGACAAGCCCATCACCGCATGAAGCCCTCATCGCATCAGGAAACCCTGGGCCTCTGGCTCGGGCTGCTCGGCGTGGTGATCTTCGCGATGACCCTGCCGATGACGCGCCTGGCGGTGGGCGATTCGAGCGATCCGCAACTGCCGCCGCTGTTCGTCACCGCCGGCCGCGCAGCGATCGCCGGTGTGCTGAGCCTGGTGGTGCTGCTGGCGCTGCGGGCTGAGGCGCCGCGTGCCAGTCAGGCCGGCGCGCTGGCGCTGTGCGCGGCCGGAACGGTGGTCGGCTTTCCGCTTTTCCTCAGCCTGGCGTTGCGCCATGTCGACGCGATGCACGCCGCCGTCGTGACGGGGGTGCTGCCGCTCGGCACGGCGCTCGCCGCGGCGCTGTACTTTCGCCAGCGCCCTTCGCGCGGGTTTTGGGTGTGCGCCGTGCTCGGCTGTGCGCTGGTGCTGGGCTTCGCCGTGCACAAGGGGCGCGGCGCCTTGAGCGCTGCCGACGGGCTGCTGTTGCTCGCCGTGGCCAGCGCGTCGGTCGGCTATGTGGCGGGCGCGCGCCTGGCCGCGCAGATGAGCGCGCAGCGCGTGATCTGCTGGGTGCTGGTGCTCAGCCTGCCGCTCACGGTGCCTGCCACCCTGCTGAGCTGGCCGGCCCAGCCGGCACGGGCCTCGGCATGGTGGGGGCTTGGCTATGTGGCGCTGTTTTCGATGTGGTTGGGTTTCTTCGCGTGGTATCGCGCGCTGGCGCTCGGCGGCACGGTGCGGGTGAGCCAGG
This sequence comes from Burkholderiales bacterium, assembly GCA_031419535.1. GTDB lineage: Bacteria > Pseudomonadota > Gammaproteobacteria > Burkholderiales > Burkholderiaceae_C > JAEMQF01. The sequence goes on from JANOLA010000216.1 coordinate 7,632, forward strand.
TGCAACTGGTTCAGCCTTTTCTGGCGCTGCTGTTCGCCGTGCCGGTGCTGGGCGAGGCGCTCGAACTCGACACGGTGGTGTTCTCGCTCGCCGTCATCGCGACCGTGTTCCTCGGCAAGAAGATGCCGGTGGACGCGGCGCCGGGCCCTGTCGCCGATGAGGCTGCCAGGGAAGTGGCCAAGGCAGTGTCCAAGGCACAGGCCCTGGGTAGTTCCAATCGAGATGCCAATCGAGATACCAAGCGAGATGCCATGGGAGATCGAACCGCATGACTTTTCAGATGGCGCGCCGAGCCGAGCGCATGAATCCTTCCGTGATTCGCGAGATCCTCAAGATCACCGAGCAACCGGGCGTCATTTCGCTCGCGGGCGGCCTGCCTTCGCCCGATTCGTTCCCGATCGAGGCGATGCGCGAGGCCTCGCAGCGCGTGCTGCGCGAGCAGCCGCGCGAGGCCTTGCAGTACGCGGCGAGCGAAGGCTTCGGCCCGCTGCGCGAGTGGGTCGCCGCGGAACTTGCGACGCAAGGGCTGGTCGCGGATGCGGGTCAGGTGTTGATCACCACAGGCTCGCAGCAGGGCCTGGACCTGGTGGGCAAGGTGTTGATCGACGCGGGCAGCAAGGTCGCCGTCGAGTCGCCCACCTACCTCGGCGCGTTGCAGGCGTTCGCACCATACGAGCCCGACGTCGTGAGCGTTCCGTGCGACGCGGAGGGCCCGTTGCCGGACGAGTTGCAGCAGGCGCGCGGTGCGCGCTTCTTGTACATGCTGCCGAACTTTCAGAATCCGAGCGGTCGCTGCATCGGCGCGGCACGCCGCGCCGCCCTGGTTGACGCCGCGCGCGCCCAGGGGCTGCCGATCGTCGAAGACAACCCCTACGGCGACCTGTGGTTCGATGCCGCGCCTCCCGCCCCGTTGGCGTCGCTCTGGGCGGAAGGCACGATCTACCTCGGCTCGTTTTCAAAAGTCCTCGCGCCCGGCTTGCGCCTCGGCTATCTGGTCGCGCCGAAGCCCGTTTTTCCGAAGCTGCTGCAAGCCAAACAGGCCGCCGATCTGCACACGCCGGGCTTCAACCAACGCGTCGTCTACGAGGTCATCCGCGATGGCTTCCTGCGCGACCATGTGCCGACGATTCGCGCCCGCTACAAGGCACAGCGCGACGCGATGCGAGTCGCGCTGGAGCGCCACATGCCGCCGGGTTGCCGTTGGAACGCACCGAGCGGTGGCATGTTCTTCTGGGTCGAGTTGCCCGAAGGCGTGGACGCGGTGGCGCTGTTGCCCAAGGCGGTGCGGCGCGGCGTGGCCTTCGTCCCCGGCGCAGCGTTCTTTGCATCGAATCCGCGAATGAACACTTTGCGGCTGAGCTTCGTCACCGTGGCGCCGGCGCAGATCGGACAAGGCATCGAGCTGCTGGCGCAGGCCTTGAAGGACCCCTCATGACCAGGTTCAGATTCACCCAGCTCGATGTGTTCACGGACACGCCGCTCAAGGGCAACCCTCTGGCTGTGGTGCACGCCGCCCAGAACCTGAGCGACGCGCAAATGCGCGCCTTCGCGAATTGGACGAATCTGAGCGAAACGACTTTTCTGCTGCCGCCCACGCATGCGCAAGCCGATTACCGGCTCCGCATCTTCACGCCCACGCGCGAGTTGCCGTTTGCCGGCCACCCGACGCTGGGCAGTTGCCACGCCTGGCTCGCCGCCGGCGGGCGCGGCAAGAGCGACGTCGAAGTGGTGCAGCAGTGCGGCGCGGGACTGGTTCGCGTGCGGCGCGGTGCGAACCGTCTGGCCTTTGCGGCGCCGCCCCTGGTTCGCAGCGGTGCAGTGGATGCCGCGACGCTGGCGCAGATCGCGCGCGCCTTGCGCATCGAACTCGGGGCGATTCGCGCCTCCCAATGGGTCGACAACGGGCCGGGCTGGGTCGCGGTGATGCTGGCGACGCGCGACGCGGTGCTGGCGCTGCAACCCGACTACGCGGCGATGTTGCCGCTCGAGCTCGGCGTGATCGCGCCGTGCCCGAGCGGACACGACGCGCAATTCGAGGTGCGCGCGTTCATCCCCGGCGCCGGGGTGAATGAAGACCCGGTGACGGGCAGCTTGAACGCTGGTTTGGCGCAGTGGTTGATCGGCGCCGGCCTGGCGCCGCCAAGCTATGTCGCGGCACAAGGCACGTCGCTGGGCCGCGCCGGACGCGTGTTCATCGAACAGCGCGGCGCCGATGTCTGGGTGGGGGGCGGCTGTGTCGCGGTGATCGAGGGCAGTGTCACGCTTTGATCGGCGGATGCGACGGCGTTCAGCCGTGCAGGCGTGCAGGCGTGCGAGCGTGCGAGCGTCGGAGCCTTTGAGCGTGCGAGCGTCCGAGCGACGCGGCGCACGTCGCGCCGGTCTTCGCGAAACGTTCAGTCTGTGCGCTCCGCGCGAAAGCGGCGCGTGCGTTTGGGTAGGATCGAGCGATGCATCGCCGCTCCGTTCTCGCGGGTCTGGTGGCCGCCTCTAGCGCTGGCATCGCGCTGGGCGGCTGTACGCCGCAGATCACCGTGGTCGACGGCCCGGATGCGCCGGAATTCGTCGCATCAAGCGCCGTGCCGCGCCTGGCGCTGGTGCTGGCGGCGGGCGGCCCGCGCGGCTTTGCCCATGTGGGCGTGTTGCGCGCGCTCGACGAGCTCGGCATTCGCCTCGATTTGATCGTCGGCGCGTCGATCGGCGCGTTGCTCGGCAGCGCGCTCGCCGCCGGAATGTCGATCGCACAAATCGAAGCGCTGGCCTTCGACTTCGACTTCTATCGGCTCGCGCGCTGGTCGCCCAGCCAGGGCGTGCAGTTGCAGGGCGAAGGCATTGCCCAGCTGGTGCAGCAGACCTTGGAGGTGCGGCGTTTCGAACAACTGAACACGCCCCTCAGCGTGGTCGCCACGGACG
>JANOLA010000217.1:0-7001 GCA_031419535.1 Burkholderiales bacterium
GAACGCCGCGGCGAAACCGGCGATCGCGGCAACGAGCATGATGCCCTCGGCACCGAGGTTGAGCACACCGGCCTTCTCGTTGAGCAGCAGGCCCAGGCCGGCAATGGCCAGCGGCGTACCGGAGGCAAGCGTGGCGGCGATCAGCAGAGCGATTTCGTTCATGGTCTTCTCCCGTCATCCCGGCGCGCGCCGGGATCCACTGTGTGCGCGGCGCGCTGGATCCCGGCGTGCGCCGGGATGACGCGCGGGGGTGAGGGGCCGCGCCGCACCCGAATTCGATAGTGGATCAGCGTGTCGCAGGCCAGCAGCAGCACCAGCAACAGCCCCTGGAACACGCCCGTCAGCGCGTTGGGCAGCCCCAGGCGCGACTGGCCGAGTTCGCCGCCGATCAACATCATCGACAGCAACACGCCCGCGAACACGATGCCCAACGGATGCAACCGCCCGACGAAACAGACGATGATCGCGGTGAAGCCCAGCCCGGTGGAAATGTGCGGCGTGATCTGGCGCAGTGGCCCCGCGGCCTCCATCGCGCCGGCCAGGCCGGCCAGGCCACCGGAGATCAACATCGCGGTCCAGAGCGACGTGCTTGCCGAAAACCCGGCGTAGCGCGCCGCCGCCGGTGCCAGGCCCCCCACTTGCAATTGATAGCCGCGAAACATGCGGAACATGAACACCCACATCAACACAGTCGCAACCAGCGCGATCACGAAGCCGATGTGCAGCCGAGTTCCCGTCAACAGGTTGGGCAACCAGGTCGATGCATCGAAGGTCTTGGTCTGCGGAAAGTTGAAGCCCTGCGGGTCTTTCCACGGCCCGAACACGAGGTAGTTGACGAGCTGCTGCGCCACGTAGACGAGCATCAGGCTCACCAGGATCTCGCTCGCATTGAACTTGTCGCGCAGACCCGCGGTGATGGCTGCCCAGGCCATGCCGCCGAGCACGCCGCCCAGCAGCACCAGCGGCACGGCGATGATCTTCGGCAACACGATGCCATGCGTCGTGAGCCACAGCGCCACGCCGCCGCCAGCCAGCGCGCCCAGCAGGTACTGGCCTTCGGCGCCGATGTTCCACACGTTGGAGCGGTAGCACACCGCCAGGCCGAGCGCGATGACGATCAGCGGTGTGGCCTTCAGCAGCACCTCGCTCGTCTGGCGCAGCCCGTTCAAGGGCTCGAAGAAGAAGATCGACAGGCCGCGCGCGGGGTCTTTGCCGAGCGCCACGAACAGCAGCGCCGCGATGATCGCCGTGAGCACCAGCGCGATCAGAGGCGAGCCGAGCGACATCGCCTTGGACGGTTGCGGGCGAGCCTCAAGCCTGAACATGGGAACCTCCTTCTTGGGGCGCCGCCGACGCGTGCGCTGCGTCGGCCCGTGGCGCGCCCGACTCCTTGTTCCACAGCCCACTCATCCATTCGCCGATGCGCTCGATCGTCGCCTCCTTGGTCGGTATCGACGGCGACATTCGGCCCTGGGCGATGACGATCAAGCGGTCCGAGATTTCGAACAGCTCGTCGAGCTCTTCACTCACGACGAGCAGCGCGCAGCCGGCGTCGCGCAGCTTGAGCAACTCGCCGCGAATCAAGGCCGCGGCGCCGACGTCCACACCCCAGGTCGGCTGCGAGACGATCAGCAGTTTCGGATTCGCGTCGATCTCGCGGCCGACGATGAACTTCTGCAAGTTCCCGCCCGACAGCGACTTCGCCGCCGCCTGCACGCCGCCCGCCTTCACGTTGAAGCGGCTGATGAGGTGCGCCGCGAGCAACTGCACCTGCGACGTGACGATCCAGCCCCAGCGGTTCACCGCCGCGGTGCGCGTCAGCAGCGTGTTCTGCGCGAGGCTCAGGATCGGCACCGCGCCGCGTCCGAGCCGCTCTTCCGGAACGAAGTGCAGCCCCTCGCGGCGGCGTTTGCGCGGCGTGTGCGCGCCGATCGCCTTCCCGAAGAGCTGGATCGAATCCGGCGCGGCACGCGGGTCTTCGCCCGACAACGCCGCCATCAACTCCTGCTGGCCGTTGCCCGACACGCCGGCCACGCCGACGATCTCGCCGGCGCGCACGTCGAAACAAATGTCCTGCAGGTTCATGCCGAACTGGTCCACCTTGTTCAGCGACAGGTTCTTCACCGCGAGCACCGTCGCACCGGCGGTCGACGCCTTGTGCTGCAACTGCGGCGGCTCGGCGCCGATCATCAGGCGCGACAGGCTCGCGTTGGTCTCCGCGGTCGGGTCAACTTCGCCGGTCACCTTGCCACCACGCAGCACCGTGCAGTGGTGGCACAGGGCGCGAATCTCATCGAGCTTGTGGCTGATGTAGAGGATCGAGCAGCCGTCCGCCGACAACTGGCGCAGCGTGACGAACAGTTTTTCCACCGCCTGCGGCGTCAGCACCGAAGTCGGCTCGTCCAGGATCAGCAGCTTCGGGCTCGTGAGCAAGGCGCGCACGATCTCGACGCGCTGGCGTTCGCCCACGCTCAGCGTGTGCACCGGGCGCAGCGCTTCCACGTCGAGCCCATAGGTCGCGGCCACCTTGCCGATGCGCGCCGTGACTTCGGGCAGCGTGATCTCCTTGCCCAGCCCGAGCCAGACGTTCTCGGCGGCGGTGAGCGTGTCGAACAGGCTGAAGTGCTGGTAGACCATGCTGATGCCGAGTTGGCGCGCCGCCGCCGGGCTGGCCACATGCACCAACTCGCCGTTCCAGCGGATCTCGCCTTCGTCGGGCCGCACCGCGCCGTAGATCATCTTCATCAGCGTCGACTTGCCGGCGCCGTTTTCGCCGAGCACGGCGTGGATCTCGCCGGGCTTGACGCGCAGGCTCACCCGGTCGTTCGCCTTGACCGCCGGGTATTGCTTGCTCAGGTTGGTCAGTTCGAGGCGCAATGTCTGGGTTGTTTGCATTCTTGTCTCCTCACTCCCGCCACATAGACCTCCGCCAGGCAACGCTCATCGCTGAGGATCAACCAGGCGAACAACTTCTCATGCAAGTCGCGCGCCACGGCCATGCGTTGCCGTGCCACCGCTCCCACTGCCCAATCCCAGACACACATGTCGGCAGTGCAGCCGACATCGAAGCTGCCGATCTCGTGCGCCAGGTCGAGCGCCACCGCGGCGCCGCGCGTCGCGGCGTGCAGCATCGCCCAGGCGCTCAGCTTGCGCCCGGCCAGCGCCTGCACCTTGTAGGCGTCGGCCATCGTGCGCTGCATCGACAGACTCGTGCCGCCGCCCACGTCGCTCGCCAGGCTCACGTTCACTTGCGCGTCGAAGCTTCGTTGCCAGTCGAACAGGCCGCTGCCCAGGAACAGGTTCGACGACGGGCAGAACGCAATCTGCGCTTGGCTCGCCTTCAAGCGCGCGCGGTCCGCGTCGTCGAGCCAGATGCCGTGCGCCAGCACCGAGCGCCGGTGCAGCAGCCCGGCGCGCTCGTACACGTCGAGGTAGCTGCGCGCGTGCGGGAACAGCTCGGCCACCCACGCCACTTCGGCGCGGTTCTCCGCGACGTGGGTCTGCATGTAGAGCGATTGATCTTCGGCGCACAGGCGCCCCGCCATCGCCAGTTGTTCGGGCGTGCTGGTCGGCGCAAACCGCACCGTCACCGCGTAGGCGTTGCGGCCTTTGCCGTGCCAGCGCGAGATCAGCTCGCGGCAATCGGCTTCGGCTTGTTCGACGTCGTCGCGCAAACCCTCCGGTGCATGCCGGTCCATCAGCACCTTGCCGGCGATCAGGCGCATGCCGCGCTCGCTGGCCGCGCCGAACAGCGCGTCGACGCTAACCCGGTGCACGGTGGGAAAGACGACCGCCGAAGTCGTGCCGTGCGCGAGCAGCGCATCGAGAAACTGCTCCGAGCCGGCGCGCGCGAACGCCGGGTCGGCGAAGGCGCGTTCCGCCGGGAACGTGTAGGTGTTCAGCCAGTCGAGCAACTCGGTGCCGTAACTCGCCATCACGCCGAGCTGCGCGCTGTGCACGTGGGTGTCGATGAAACCGGGCAGGATCAGCCTGTCGCGGTGGTCAACTCGGGTCCAGCTCGAATCGGGCTCGTGCGTGCCTGGCTGCACGCCGCTGACCCGGCCGTCTTCAACCAGCAGCCAGTGATCAGCGCGCCAGCGCACGCCGTCAAGCGCCGTGGCTTCCAGCGCTGGCGGGGAAGTGAAGTCGAGCAGATCGCCCCGCAGGGCAAGGCGCAAAGCGGTGACCGGTGGCATGGCGGCTCTGGCAACGATGCAGATTCAGGCGCTGGCGCCGGCCACCGCGCGCGGCCCACGCCGGCGCAGCATGCCGTGCGACGCCAGGCTCGCCGCGACGTCGCGCACTTGCTCGCGCAACCAGCGGTTCGGGTTGGAGGCGTGCGTCAGTTCGTGCCAGAGCTGGTAGTAGCTCATCGGCGGGAACGCCACCGGACAGCGAACGATGCGCACCGGCAGGCTGTCCACATAACGCGAACAGAACAGCCGCCCGGTCGTGAGCACCAGCAGCGTCTGCGCCACCATCAGCGGAATCAGGCTGAAATGCGCGCTGCGCACCGCGATCTGGCGCGAGAGACCTTGGGAGGCCAGGTGCTCGTCGATCACGCCGAGCGCGTCACCATGCGCGTCTGCGTGCAGCGGCGTCGGCGCCACATGCTCGCAGGCGAGGTAGCGCTCTGCCGTCCATTGGCGCGCCATCGTGCGCACGGCAGGGTGGTCTTCGGCCACCAGGCACACCACTTCGTCGCTCAGCAGCTTGCCCATGTGCAGTTCGCCGGGCGGCTCGAGCCAGTTGCCGACCACCAAATCCACTTCGCCCGTCGCCAGGCCACGCCGGTAGTCGAACCCGCCCGAGAGCGGCATCAGGTCGAGCCGCACCGACGGTGCGAGTTGCTTGATGCGCGCCACGAGCTCGGGCAGGAACAGCGGGTCGAGGTAGTCGCTCGCGGCGATGCGGAATTTCAAGTCGCTCGAATGCGGCTCGAAGCTGCGCTGGCGCGAACGCGGGCTGAACAGGCGGTCTGTGTCCTGCAGCACCCGCGAGGCGGGTTCGAGCAGCGCGAGCGCCGCCTGCGTGGGCATCATGCCGGTGCCTGCGCGCACCAGCAGCGGGTCGCCGGTGAGCGCGCGCAGGCGCTTCAACTGGGCGCTGACTGCCGGCTGCGTGCTGTTCAGCCGCATGGCGGCACGCGATACGCTGCGTTCGGTGATCAAGGTGTGCAGGACTCGGATGAGCAACAACTCGATCTTGTCGAAATCGGCGCGGTGAGGCATGTTGCGTGCATGATAGGCACCATGCCTGGTTGCGCATAGTGTTCCGGCCCCGGAAGATTTACCTTACGCTCCTCGACATCAGGGAAAGCCCCATGCAAACCCGCCCCATCCGCTTTTTCCACCGAGGCGCCCTCGTCTCGGTGGACCACGCGGCGCCCACGCGCAGCGTGCTCGACTGGCTGCGCGAAGACGCGCACTGCACCGGAACGAAGGAAGGCTGCAACGAAGGCGACTGCGGTGCGTGCACCGTCGTGATCGGCGAACTCGTGACGGCCGGCGCGCCCGGTGCGGTGGATGGCTTGACGCTGCGCAGCGTGAACGCCTGCATCCAGTTCCTGCCGACGCTGGACGGCAAGGCGCTCTTTACCGTGGAAGACCTTTGCATGTTCGCCCGCGGGGGCGAGCAACCCATCGTGGCCGCTCAGTCAAATGCCGCGACGCTGCACCCGGTGCAGCAGGCGATGGTCGATTGCCACGGCTCGCAATGCGGGTTCTGCACGCCGGGTTTCGTGATGTCGATGTGGTCGGCCTACGAGCACCACCAGGCCGCCGGCACCCGGCCGACGCGCCAGCAAATGGCCGACGAGCTGTCGGGCAACCTGTGCCGCTGCACCGGCTACCGGCCGATCCTGGACGCCGGGCAGCGCATGTTCGACCTGCCGGCGGTGCGGCTCGACACGGCACCCGTGCTCGCGGCGCTGCGCGAAATGCAGCGCGACGGGGCGCTGGACTATCGGGCCCACCCCAGCGCGCGCAGTTCGGGCGCTGCTGTCGGCGCACGCTTCCTGGCGCCGAGATCGCTCGACGCGCTGGCCGCCCTGCGCGAGCAGTTGCCCAACGCGACGTTGCTCGCCGGCTGCACCGACATCGGCCTGTGGGTCAACAAGCAATTTCGCGAGCTGGGCGACATCATCTACGTCGGCGAGGTCGAAGACATGAAGCGCATCGAAGTGAATGCCGGTGCGCTTGCCTCCTCAGGCGCGGGCGCGGCTGCGAGCCAACGTTCGGGCGCACTCACGATCGGCGCCGGCACCTCGCTCGAAGCCGCGTGGCGCGCGCTCGCCAAGCAGTGGCCTGAGCTCACCGACATGTGGTTGCGCTTTGCCGCGCCGCCGATCCGAAACGCCGGAACGATGGGTGGCAACGTCGCCAACGGCTCGCCGATCGGCGACTGCGCGCCGGTGCTGCTGGCGCTGGATGCGCAGATCGAGTTGCGCAAGGGGGCCAGCACCCGGCGCATGGACCTGACGGACTTCTACGTCGACTACATGAAGAACCGGCTGGAGCCTGGCGAGTTCGTCCAGTCGCTGCACGTTCCCGCGCTGCCGGCGAGCCGGCGCTTGCGCGCCTACAAGATCAGCAAGCGCTTCGACTGCGACATCTCCGCGCTGAGCGCCGCCTTTGCGATCGAACTCGACGGCACGCGCGTGCGAACGATTCGCCTCGCATACGGAGGCATGGCGGGAATCGTGAAGCGCGCGGCGAACGCTGAAGCCGCGCTGCTGGGCAAGCCCTGGGACGAAGCCCAGGTCGCCGCCGCCCAAGCTGCGCTCGAGCGCGACTTCACGCCGCTCACCGACATGCGCGCGAGCGCCGGCTACCGGATGCAGGTGGCGAAGAACCTGCTCGAACGCTTCTGGTTGGAGACGCGCGCTGCCGCGCCGCTCGCTCCATGCGCGACCAGCGTGTGGAGCGTGATGCCGCATGAACCCATGGATCCCGGCTTGCGCCGGGATGACAGCCTTGGAGTGCCCGCATGAACAAACCCAC
>JANOLA010000218.1:0-19167 GCA_031419535.1 Burkholderiales bacterium
TGGGTCAGCGCGCACGCACGCGCCTTCACCTGCACCGCCTTGCCCGTCACCTTCATCGCCGCTCTCCATCCAGGGTTGCAATGGAAGCAGAAGGTACTCAGTTCACATCGTCAGTTCATGCAGATTTGCCGGAGGGACACGAGGCTGCAGCCATTCGATGGTGCCAACAAACTCAACTACATGAATTGCGAATCCTTTTTCTGGGATTCGAAGGCGAAGGAAACCCTGTTAGGGAAGCTCTGCTTTATCGACTTCCAGTAGTGGCACTTCGTAGCTGTCGCGAGTTCGATGTTTTGCGGCGTAATCGACTTGGAAAGCACCGCATTGAACTTGCGGCGAGGCCGTTTTGCGCTCTTTTCACGGTCAAACCGCCATTTGCTGGCGGACTTGCCCATCCAGCAGTGCGAGTTTTTTTCGCACCATCCACAGATTGGACAGCGCGAACAAGGTGCGGAGTTGCGCGATGTTTTTCTTCAGCCCGCGGTAGCGAACTTTCACGTGACCGAACTGGCGCTTGATCACGCGAAACGGATGCTCGACCTTGGCCCGCACGCTGGCCTTGAGCCGCTCCACCTGGTCGATGAGTTGCCCGAGCTTGCTGGTCTTGTCCAGCGCCGCACGCTTGCCCGGGCGCATGGCCACGTGCCAGGTGAGGCCCTCACGCGCATCGGGCCGCTTGTGCACGCCTTGGTAGCCCGCGTCGGCAAACGCATCGGTTTCCTCGCCATGCAGCAGCGAGTTGCCCTCGACCACGTCATTGACGTTGCCTGCGGTGCCGCGCACGGTGTGCACCAGCCCGGACTCGGCATCCGCGCCAATGTGGGCCTTCATGCCGAAGTACCACTGGTTGCCCTTCTTGGACTGGTGCATCTCCGAGTCGCGCTCGCCGCTGGCGTTCTTGGTCGAACTGGGTGCGGCGATCAGCGTGGCGTCCACCACCGTACCCGCGCGCAGCATCAGACCTTTGTCGCGCAGCAGCGCGTTGACCTCCTCAAATATCTGCTCGGCCAACTTGTGTTTCTCCAGAAGGTGGCGAAACCGCAGGATCGTGCTCTCATCGGGCAGTCGGGTGCTCCAGTTCAGGAGCGCGAACTCGCGAAACAACGGCATGTCATGCAACGCCTCTTCCATCGCCGGGTCGCTCAGCGTGAACCACTGCTGCATGAAGTGAATGCGCAGCATCGTCTCCACGGGAAATGGCGGGCGTCCCTTTCTGCCCTCGGGCGCGTAGGGTCCCACCAGCCCCACCAACGCCGCCCACGGCACCACACGATTCATCTCGTCGAGAAACTCTCGCTTGCGCGTTCGCTTCGTCGTCAGGTTCAGGCCCAAGTCGGTTTGCTGCATGACTCAGATTCTCGCTGCTGCTTCGGGCCAGATGCATCTCGGCTCAGGACTTATGCAGACCTTCCTTAGGGATCTTCTTCACGGCGACTCCGAGGTATCAATATTCTCTATCGAGTCGGCGGACACCTCTTCCGCCAGGCCACCCGCAGTACTTCTCTGGGTACCGGTTACCGCCCCAGCGCCCCCGGGGCACTGACCCCAGCCAGCACTTGCGCCTCCGAAGCGTCATCGGTGCGCGCGCCTGCGTCGATCCACGCCGCCCTGCGCGGCGCCACCACTTGTTCCAGCCATGTATCGATTTCGCTGGCGGGCTTGGCGCCGCTGAACAAAAAGCCCTGCATGACGCCGCACCCCAGACGGCGCAGCACCTGCATCTGGCGCAGGTTCTCCACGCCTTCGGCGACGACGCGCAGGTTCAGCGAGCGCGCCAGCGCGATGATCGCGGTGACGACCGCCGAGCTCTGGGGCGTCGTGCCCAGGTCGCGAACGAAGCTTCGGTCGATCTTCAACTCGCCGATCGGCAAGGTGGTCAGGTAGGCGAGCGACGAGTAGCCGGTGCCGAAATCGTCGATCGAAATTTGCACGCCGATCTGGTTCAGACGGTGCAGCGTCGGAATCACGTTGTGCAATTCCTTCATCAAACCGGTCTCGGTGATTTCGAGTTCGATCGCACTGGGCGCGACGCCGCACGCCGCGACCGCGCTTTGAATCAGCTCCACCAGGTCGGTGCGCTCGAAGATTCGCGGCGGCAGGTTCACGGCGATCGAAAGCCCGGCGCCGAAGCGGTCTTGCCAGACGCGCGCCTGGCGCGCCGCTTCGCGCACGACCCATTCGCTGAGTGGCACGATGAGCCCCGACTCCTCGGCCAGCGGTATGAACGCGCCAGGCGCGATCAACTCGCCGCCGCGGTTCCAGCGCATCAGCGCTTCGGCACCGACCATGCGCGCGTTGTGCACATCGACTTTGGGCTGGTAGTGCAGCACCAGCTCGTTGCGTTCGATCGCCTTGTGCAGCGCGCTCTCGAGCTCGAGCGTCTCACGGCCCGGCCCGGCCTGCGCCGGGCTGTACAGCGCGACATCGTTGCGGCCGGCCGACTTCACCGCGTGCATCGCGACATCGGCGTTCTTCATCAGGTCCGCGGCATTCGTGCCGTCGCGCGGACACAGCGCGATGCCGATGCTGGCGGTGACGAAACATTCCTGCCCGCCCACCGTGAAGGGCTCGCGCATCAGCTCCAGGATGCGCGCGGCCACACGCTGCGCGTCGGCGGCCTGCGCCACTTCGGGCAACAGCGCCATGAATTCGTCGCCGGTGAGCCGCGCCACCGCCTCCAGCGCCTGCGCCGAAGCCGGCGCGCCGGAGCCGGCCCCGGGCTCGAGCACCTGGTCGGAGTGGCGCACGCATTTCTTCAGGCGTTTCGACACCTCGAGCAAGAGTTCGTCGCCCGCCGAGTGTCCGAGCGTGTCGTTGATGATCTTGAAGCGGTCCAGGTCGATCAGCAACAGCGCCACCAGGTGCCGCGCATTGCGCGCCGCGTCGATGGCGCGCTCGATGCGCCGGATCAACTGCCGGCGATTGGGCAGGGCGGTGAGCGCATCGAAGTTGTCGAGGCGCCGAATCTTGTCTTCGGCAACGCGCCGGTCGGTCAGGTCTTGCACGATGCCGGTGTAGCCCACGAGCCGGCCGCTCTCAATGAATTCAGGTTCCGCCTCGATGCGCACGATGCGCTTGCGGCCACCGCGTTGCAGCACGGAGACGTCGGTGGTGAGCGTGGCGACATGCTCGACGGCGTCGCGCAGCAGCCCGATCAGGTTGCCGCGGTCCTCGGCTGTCAGCGCGCGCAGCACGCGTGCCAGCGATGGCGGGGCGCTGAAGCGAAACCCCAGCACGCGCAGCGCTTCGACTGAAAAACGCGGCGCGTCGCTGCCCGCCTTCCACTCGAAGCTGCCCATGCGCGCCAGATCCTGGGCGCGCGCCAGCTTGGCCTTGCTGCGCTCGAGCTCGAGCCGCGTGCGCGACGCTCGCAACAGGTAGCGCAGGCGCCCGGCCAGCAGGTTCCATTGGCTCGACTTGACGAAAAAATCGGTCGCGCCCGCCTCGTAGGCACGGCTGATCGATGCGTCGTCGTCCAATCCGGTGAGCATCAGCACCGGCAGCGCCTGCAGGCCCGCGCGGCGCCGCAGCTCGCGGCAGGTTTCGAAGCCGTCCAGGCCGGGCATCAGCGCGTCGAGCACCAGCACATCGGGCGCGGCCTGCGCGATGCGTTGCAGCGCTTCCTCGCCGGACGTGGCCTGCTCGACGCTGAAACCGCGCTCGCGCAGCGCGGCCGCGACGACCAGCAGGTTCACCTCGTCGTCATCGACGAGCAGCAAGCGCGGCGGCACCGCCAGTTCATCGTCGGCTGCCGCGGGCGTCGAATTCATCGCGACGGTCGCGCGAGCTGTGCCAGCTGTTCGAGGGCGGGTTTGACGTTCTCGATCTCGCCGCAAATGGCTTGGACACGCGCCTCGAGCCCTTCGGTGACTTCAGCCCGAACCGCCGCCTCGAGTTCGGCGCACAAACGCGACAGGCGCAGCGCGCCGATGCTCGCGGAGGAAGACTTCAAGGTGTGCGAGACATGCCGGATGACCTTGACATCGTTGGCCTGCAACGCGCCCAACAACTGCGGGGCCAGGCGAGCCAGCGATTCCTGAAACGCCTTCACGACACGTTCCACCAGCCCGTTGCGGCCCTGGGGATCGAGTTCGCGAAGCCCCGACACGGCGGTGGCGTCAAGGCTTGCCGTGCTGCGCCCCTGGGTTGCCGCGGGCAATGCGGCGCCTGCGAGCGATGTTTCGATAGAAGTCGACATTGACGATGTGTCCGCTTTGATCCGAACGATTCTCGGCCACAACCCCGCCGCGCCAGACTCGCCGATGCGAATCAAAACGTGGTTTTCGCACACTTGCAGTGGTGCCTCTTTGGCGCCCCATGGCGCGCCACCTCGGCGCGTGCGCCCGGCGTCAAGTAGTCGCGTCGCCGCTCTCGCGATCCTGAAGCAAACGCCACATCACTTTGCCCGAACCCGACTTGGGCAATGCGTCGACAAACTCGACGATGCGTGGCGCCTTGTACGCCGCCATTGCGCTGCGCGACCAATCGACGATGTCTTGCGCCGACGTCTTGCCCAGCGCCTCCGCGCGCAGCACGACGACAGCCTTGACGGTCTCGCCGCGGTAGGCATCGCGCGCCGCGATGATGCACGCCTCTTGCACCGCCGGGTGCCGATACAACAGCGCCTCCACCTCGGCCGGCCAGACCTTGAAGCCGCTCGCATTGATCATGCGCTTGAGCCGGTCGGTGATGAAGAAATAGCCCTCTTCGTCAATGCGCCCGAGGTCGCCGGTGCGGAAAAAACGCTTGCCGTCGAGTTCGATGAACGCCACGGCGGTCGCTTCGGGGTGCCGCCAGTAGCCCTTGAACACCATGGGCCCGTGACTCACGATTTCACCGGCCTCGCCCAGTGGCAGTTCCTGCAGCGTGATGGGATCGACGATGCGCGAGTCGACGCCGAAGATCGGAATGCCCAGGCATTGCAGCTTGGCGCGATCGGGCGGATTGGCGTGGGTCGGCGCGGCGGTTTCGGTCAGGCCGTAGCCTTCGGCGAACGTCAAGCCGAATTCGTCGAGCAGGCGCTGCGCCACCGCCTGCGGCATCGCCGCTCCGCCACCGCTGAGATTGCGCAGGCTCGACAAGTCGAAGCCGCGGTAGTTGGGGCTGGCGAACAAATCGATCACCATCGTCGGAATGCAGGTCCAGTGCGTGATGCGGCAGTGCGAGATCAGGCGCCCGGCGAGTTCACGGTCCCAGCGCGGCATGATGACGCAGGTGCTGCCCGAGTAGACGCAGGCGAGCACCGAATACACCATGCCGGTGATGTGGAACATCGGCACCACGGCCAGGCTCACGGTTTCGGGCCCGGCGTGGCTCCATTGCCCTCCGACCGCGTTGGGCATCAGCGTCGCATGGGTGTGCATGCAGCCCTTCGGCAGGCCGGTCGTGCCCGAGGTGTAGGGCAGCATTGCCAGGTCGTCCGGTTGCGCGGCGTGCGGGCCCGGTTCATGGCCTTGGGCCAGCGCGTCGCTCCATACGGTGGACTGGGCGTGCGTCGCGGCGCCGAGCGGCGGCGCGCTGCGCAGCCACTTTTCCATGGCCGCCGGCGGGGCCTGATCGGGTTCGATCTCACCGGCGGGCAAGGCATCGGCATAACGTGCGATCAGCACCTGCCGCGCCCGCTGTTGCGGCGGCAACGCATCGTTCGCCGCGTGCACGATGGGGGCCAGGTCGGCGCTGCAAATCACCACCTTCGTCTGCGGGTCGGCGATGTAGTGCTTGAACTCTTCGGCGCGGTTCATCGGATTCACCGGCACCAGCACCGCGTTGGCGCGCCACACGGCGTAACACGCTGTCGAGAACTGCGGGCAGTTCTGCATGAACAGCGCCACGCGGTCGCCCGCGCCCACGCCCACGCTTTGCAGCCAGCCGGCCAGCGCCGTGGCCTGGCCGTGCAATTGCACGAAACTCAAGGCACGCCCGAAAAACAGGTACGCTGCTTTGTCCGGGTAGCGCCGCGCCGCGACGTCCAGGTTGAACCAGAGCGACGTGCGCGGCACAGACAGCTCGCGCGGCAAGCGCTTGGGCCAGATCGCCAGGTGTGGGGCGGCGGATGGGAGTTCGGACACTGCGGTGTTCACCCTGTTGATTTCAACAACCCCGGCAGCCACAACGAGAACGCCGGCACGTAGGTCACGAGCATCAGCGCCGCGATCAGCGCACTGTAAAACGGCAGGATCGAGCGCATCACTTCGCCCACCGTGATTCCGCCGATCGCGCAGCCGACGAATTGCGTCGTGCCCACTGGGGGCGTGTTCAGGCCCAGCGCGCAGTTGAGCAGCATCATCACGCCGAACTGCACCGGGTCCATGCCGAAGTGCATCGCAATCGGCAGAAAGATCGGTGTGCAGATCAGCAGCGTCGCGGCCATGTCGAGAAAGGTGCCGAGCACGAACAGCAGCACATTGATCATCAGGAAGATCAGCCAAGGTTCGCTGGACACGCTCTTCATCAACTCACCGGCCTTCTGCGGCACTTCGTAAAGCGCCATGAAGTAGCCGAACGCCGCCGAGATGCCGATCAGAAACAGCACCACGCCCGTGGTCTTGCACGCCTTGGCGCAAGCCGTCAGGAAGTTCTGCCAGCGGAGCGACCGGTAGACGAAGACGGTGACGATGAGCGCCCAGAACACGGCCGTGGCCGCCGATTCGGTGGCGGTGAACACGCCGCTCAGAATGCCCACGAGGATGATGACCACGATCATCAAGCCGGGCACAGAGGCAGCGAAGGACAGCATTACTTCGCGCCAACCGGCGAACCTGCCGCGCGTCGGGTAGCCACGCTTCACCGCGACGAAATACGCCGCGGCGAGATTGCACAGCGTGAGGATCAGCGACGGAATCACGCCGGCCAGGATCAGGCTGAACACGCTGACCGACGCGATGCCGGAGCTGGCGAGCGTGAAGATGATGAGGTTGTGCGAGGTCGGCATCAGCGCGCCGACCAGCGCCGCGTGCGTCGTCACGTTGACGGCATAGTCGGCGTGATAGCCCTCTTTCTTCATCAGCGGAATCATCACCGAGCCCATCGCGCTCACGTCGGCCAAGGGCGAACCGGCGATGCCGCCGAAGATGGTGCAGCCGAGCACGTTGCTCATGCCCAAGCCGCCGCGCACATGGCCGACCAGGCTGTTCGCGAAGCGCACGATGCGCTGAGCGATGCCGCCGTGCAGCATCAACTCTCCCGCGAACACGAAGAAGGGAATCGCGAGGAACGAAAACACCTGCATGCCGCCGACCATCTTCTGGAACACCACGGCCACGGGCAGGCCGGCCACCAGAATCGTCGCCACCGACGCCAGCCCGATCGCGAACGCAACCGGTACGCCAATCAGCAGCAGCGCGGTGAAACTGAGCCCGAGCACCGTCAGTTCCACGCCGGCACCACGTCTTCACCGCGCAGCAGCGCCAGCACATGTTCGGCCGAAAACAGCACCACCAGCACACCGGCGATCACGAGCGCGGCGTAGTCCACGCCCACCGGCAGGCCGAGCATCGGCTTGATGTCGCTCCACTTGAGCGTCGTCCAGACCCAGCCCGACCACGCCATGATGGCGCCGAACAGCGCCACCAGCGCGTGGATCAGAATTTCCATCTTCAGCCGCCACGCAGGCGGCAACAGCCCGACCAGCGATTCGAGCCCGATGTGCCCGGCGTCGCGCACCCCCACCGCGACACCGAGCGCGGTGACGTAGAGCACGAGCTGCAGCGCCAGCGCCTCGGCCCAGGTGGGCGTGTCGTTGAACACGTAGCGGCCGATCACCTGCACCTGCACTGCCAGAATCACGCCGATCAGCCCCACCACCGCGAGCACCAGGCTCGCCTTGGACAGCGCCGCGCACAGCTTGTTGAAGGTGTGCGCGGCGTGCGGGCGCGCTGCGTCGGCGCCCGCGCGGGTCACTTCGTGTCCTGGATCGCCTTGACCAGGCGCTTCATGTCGGGCGTGGTCATGAACTTGTCGTACACCGGGCCCATCACGGCCTGGAACGACGCCTTGTCGACCTCGACGATCTGCGCGCCACCGGCAGTCACCGCGGCGAGCGACTTGGCCTCTTGCTCGTCCCACTTCTGGCGCTGGAACGCCACCGACTCCTTCGCCGCCGCGCGCACCATCGCCTGCTCGGCGGCGGGCAGTTTGTCGAACGCGGTTTTGCTCATCACCAGGATTTCGGGCGCCATCGAATGTTCGGTGCGCGAATAGATCTTCACCGCTTCGTGGTGCTTGGCGGTGTCGAACGACGGAATGTTGTTCTCGGCGGCGTCGATCAGGCCGGTCTTGAGCGCGGTGTAGACCTCGCCATACGGCATGGGCGTTGCGTTCGCACCCATGGCGCCGACGAGCGCGACCCACAGGTCGCTTTGCTGGACGCGAATCTTCAGGCCCTTCGCGTCGGCCACCGTCTTGATCGGCTTCTTCGCGTAGATCGAGCGCGCACCGCTGTCGTAAAACGCCAGGCCGACGAAGCCCTGGTTCTCGCAGCTCTTCAGAATCTCTTCGCCGACCGGACCGTCGAGCACCTTGCGCATGTGCCCGACCGAGCCGAACAGGAACGGCATCGTCGGCACCATCGTCATCGGGCACAGCGAATTCATCGGGCCGACGTTGACGCGCGTGAAGTCGAGCGCGCCGATCTTCACCTGGTCGATGGTTTCCTTCTCCGAGCCGAGCGCACTTTTGTTGAACACTTTGATCTTGTGCTTGCCGGCGCTCTTCTTCTCGAGCTGTTCGCTCATGTAGCGCACCGCGACGACGGTGGGGTAGTCGTCGGCATTGTGGGTGTCGGCAGAGCGGAACTCGATCGCGCCGGCACTGAAGGCAGCAGTGAGTGACGCAGTCAACAACAGGGCCTTGAACTTCATGGGGTCTCCTCGCGGCAGTGGAATTTGTTCGGTGAAACGACAGCTCTGCGCGGTCGATACTACCTGGGCAGCGGCCGTCAGCCCGAAGCCGGCAGGCGGCCGGAGGCCACGAGCATGCGGTGCCAGGCCTCGTGGTCGCGCCCGGGGTGCAGGCTGCCGCACTGTTGGCAGGTGCGGGCCGCTTCTGACGACGCATAAAAGCGCCTGAACGTCACCGGCAGGTCGGCCACGATGTCGGACAGCTGCAGCTCTTCACGCGTGACCAAGGCTGCGCAATGCGCGCAATGCCACTGGAACGCATCGAGCACGCCGGCGGGCCGATGCCGCTCCACCACCAGGCAGCGGCTGTCGCGCATCGGCCGTTGCGGCGAATGCAGCAGGTGCGGCGGCATCAGGAAGATGTCGCCCTGACGCAGATCGATCCGCTCGAAACGGCCGCGATCCCAGATCAAAAGGTAGGCGTCGCCGACCAGCTGGTAGAAAAACTCCTCGAGCGGGTCGTCGTGAAAGTCGCTTCGGGCGTTCGGGCCGCCGACCACCGTGACCATCAGGTCGGCGTCTTTCCAGACCTGCAGGTTGCCCACCGGCGGCTCGAGCAGGTGGCTGTGCTGCGCCAGCCAACGCGGAAAGTTCAGCGGGCGGCCATAGGTGAGATTCGGCATGGGTGTGGTTCCTTCTGCGCTGCATGCGGTCGGCCGGCTTGGGCGCGGCCGCGCTTCACGAACGGGCCGAATGCCCGGAAATCAGCCGCCCTCGCGCGAACGCTTCGAACTCAGCGCCTCCGCGCATTGCGGGTGCTCACGATAGCGCGGTTTTTCGCATTCGCGTTCCATGCACTGCCACAGCGCGACCAGCACGCGCTTGCCGCAGGCCTCGCGCGCCGTCTTGGGCTCGTCGGCCGCTCCGGGGGGCGGCTCGGAACCCACTTTGCCCTGCCCCGCCGCAGCCGGCAGCGCGGCAACCGCGGCCGGCCTGGGCGGCTGCGCCGCGCTTGCAGCGGGTGTGGCCCCAGGCGCAGCGAGCTGTGTCGCCGCATCGGGACGCGGCTGCGGCAATGTGGTGGCCGGCGTTGCGGCCTGCTTTCCAGACGGGCTTGCGACATTCAGCGGGACCTTTGGCGCGGGCGCCGTCTTCGCCACGAGTGGCGCCGGGGTCGGCGTCGCAGCGGTGGCTGTCGGCCGGCTGGAATCTGGCTTCTTCGGTTCCGGGCTTGTCGCCGGTGCAGTCGCCAGCACCGGCGCGGGCGCGGGCGCAATCGCGGCCGGCGTTGCCGCGGCAGCTGCAATCGGCGTATTCACGGCGCTGGGCGATGCTGTCGCGGGCGTGTTCGTGGGCGTGTTCGCGGGCGTGTTCGGCGTGGTGACTTTCGTGCTCGGCGGCGCTCCCGACGAGGTGGGCCCCGCTGCCGGCGCATTCGGCAGCACTGCCGCGCCCATCTTCCAGCCCAGGCCGGCTGCGACGACGACAACCGCAACAAGCGCCGCGCCGATCAACATGCCGCGTTTGGACGAACCCCGCGGTTCGCCTTCCTCCTCGGTGGCGCCGGCTGACGCCGCGCTGGCCATCAGCGGCGCGTTCGCCTGTGCGTCTGCCCACCGCCGCGCCGCGGGGCCTGCCCCTCGCCCAACGCCGCCCGCACCGGTCGCGGGCGGCGTCGAATGCGGCGGCGGCGTCCTTTGCGGCGGCTGGCTGGGTTGCATCTCCTGGATCAGCGGCATCGGCAAGCTCGCTTGGAACGGCTCGGTGCGCTGCATCGGCTCGGTCCGCGGCATCGGCTCGGTCCGCGGCATCGGCTCGGTGCGTTGCATCGGCTCGGTCCGCTGCATCGGCTGGGTCGCCTGCATCCGCAGCGTCGGCCGGTAGGCTGCATCAAGGGCGGGTTGTGTGGCCGCGCCGCCGAGCACCAGCGTCGTGTCGAAATCCACTTCGGTCGGCGCCGGCGCGCCCGCGCGCATGGCGCGCTGCGCCACGCTGGCCGGCACCTCGGCGCGCCCGTCGATCGCTGCGCGCAGCGCGTCGATGCTCTGCGGGCGCTCCCCGGGCCGGACCGCGAGCGCCCAGTCGATGGCGAGCAGAAAGCGCTGCGAAACCCCCGCGAAATGGCGCCGCGCCAGCGGCACGAGTCCGTCTTCGATGGCGCGCGCCGTGGCCGGCGGCGGCGGCGCGCCGAGCAAGGCAAAGTGCAACACCGCGCCCACCGCGTACACGTCGGTCCACGGCCCTTGGCGCAGCGCCGTCATTTCGGCGTATTGCTCGATCGGCGCGTAGCTGGGCTTGAGGATCGCCGTCAGCGTTTGCGTGCGGTCGCTGATGACGCGCCGCGCCGCGCCGAAGTCCAGCAGCACCGGCGGGCCGCCCGGGGGCAGCAGCACGTTGTCGGGCGCGATGTCGCGGTGGTACACGTCTTCGCGGTGCAGCAACTCGATCGCACCGAGCAGCGGGTCGAGCAGGCCACGCAGCCAGGACTCGTCGGGCGCGCCGGCGAGGTCGCGCCGCGTGTCGCGCAAGGTGCGGCCCTGCAGGTAGGGCATCACCATGTAGGCGGTGGCGTTGTCTTCCCAGAACCGGTACACCTTGACGAGCGACGGGTGGTCGAACTTGGCGAGCAGGCGCGCCTCGTTGACGAAGGATCGCAGGCCGATCGCATAGGTCTCGCCGTGCGAGCCCGAACGCAAGGTGATATGCGGCCCGTTGCCACGCGCGGCCAGCGCGGCGGGCATGTATTCCTTGAGCGCGACCTGGCGCTGCAGCGAATGGTCCATCGCGAGGTAGACGATGCCGAAGCCGCCCACCCCCAGCACGCGTTGGATCTCGAACTCGCCGAAGCGCGTGCCCGGCGGCAGCGCGTCGTGTTCCGGCGCGCCGGGCGCCGGGCTGGATGGGGCGGAATTCATGCGCGAAGCAAGCCTTGCTGGTTACCCCGAGCTTAGCCCAGGGACGGCGCATGTTCCGACCACGGATTAGGGGGGCGGGGCCACGGCATCGATGCGTTTGCAGAGCCGAGCCGAGCCGACGATCGTCACATGTGTCGCCCCTCCCGGCCATCTGCTATGGTTGATCGGTGCACGCAGCAACCTCGATGCGACGCCTGTCAGGCCTGGCCGCAGTGACTGCCCTCGCCGCCCTGGCCGCCCTGCTCGGCTGCGCGACGCCGCTCGACCTGCAAGGCCACCGCGGCGCGCGCGGTCTGGCGCCGGAGAACACGCTCGCCGCATTCGACGCGGCACTGACGCTGGGCGTCACGACGCTCGAACTCGACACCGTGATGACGGCCGATGGCGTCGTCGTGGTCTCGCACGACGCCACGCTGAACCCGAACCTGACGCGTGACGCAACCGGGCGCTTCATCGATGCCCCGGGCCCCGCGATCCGCGGCTTGAGCCTGGCGCAGTTGCGCAGCTTCGACGTCGGCCGGCTCAAGGCCGATTCGCGCTACGCCCAGAGCCACCCCGAACAGCGGCCCGCCGACGGCCAGCGCATTCCGAGCCTGGCCGAGCTCTTCGAACTCGTGCAACGGCGCGGCGCGAGCCGGGTGCGCTTCAACATCGAGACCAAGATTTCGCCGCTCGCCCCCGAGCTGACGCCCGAGCCCGAGGTGTTTGTTCGCGCCATTCTGGAAGTCGCCCGGCGGCATGGCATGACGCGGCGCATCACCTTGCAG
This sequence comes from Burkholderiales bacterium, assembly GCA_031419535.1. Lineage (GTDB taxonomy): Bacteria > Pseudomonadota > Gammaproteobacteria > Burkholderiales > Burkholderiaceae_C > JAEMQF01. Next base: position 12,520 of record JANOLA010000218.1, read on the forward strand.
AGCTTCGACTGGCGCAGCCTGCAGGCCGCGCAACGCATCGCGCCCGAGGTGACAACCGTCTACCTGAGCGCGCAGCAGGCCTGGGCCAACAACGTCGCCGACCCACGCTGGACGGCAGGCTTGAAGCTGGCCGAGCATGGCTCGGTGCTGCGCTTGGTGAAGGCGGCCGGCGGCACGGTCTGGTCGCCCTTTCACGGCGACCTGGACGCCGAGCTGCTGAAGCAGGCGCAGCAGCTCGGGTTGAGCGTGGTCGTGTGGACGGTGAACGAACCCGCGCACATCGAGAAAATGCTCGATCTGGGTGTGGACGGCATCATCAGCGATCGGCCGGACCGGGTGCGCGCCGCGCTCGCCGCGCGGGGTTGGCGCTTGCCGAGGGCGATACCGGGCTCACGCGAGTAGTCCACGGGCAGGCCCCGCCTGCCGGCAAGCCCTCAGCTTCGGGCAGCTCGTGCTCGGTGCACCCAGTACGCCAGCACGCCGCCCAACCGGTCCAGATCGATCGGCTTGGAGACGAATTCATTCATGCCATGGTGCAGCGCACGGTCGCGTTCCGACACCAGCACGTCGGCGGTGAGCGCGATGATGGGCAGCTTGGTGGCGGGGTAGCGCTTGCGGATTTCGATCGTCGCGGCAATCCCGCCCATCACCGGCATGTGCAGGTCCATCAGCACCGCGTCGAAGCGGCCGAGCGAGGTGTCGATCGCCTCGACCGCCTGCTCGCCATTGGCAGCGAGCGTCACCTCGGCGCCCCAGCGGCGCAGCGTCGCCTCCGTGACCAGGGTGTTGACGGCGTCGTCTTCCACGAGCAGCAGGTGCGCGCCGCGCAGCGCCTCGGCGTCGCTGTTGCGGCTCGCTCCCTGGCTGGGTGGCGGTGGCACGCGGCGCATCGGCAGGTCGGCCCAGAACACGCTGCCCTGGCCGAGTTTGCTTTGCACGCCCACGCCGCCGCCCATCAGCACGGCGAGCTGGCGGCAAATGCTCAGGCCCAGGCCGGTGCTGCCAAGTTGCCGCGAGGCGCCGGCTTCGGCGCGCGAAAACGGCTGGAACAGGCGCGGTTTCACCTCGAGGGGAATGCCGCCGCCGGTGTCGCGCACCAGCAGCCGGATGCGCCCGTCGGGGCGGCGCTGCACACCGAGTTCGATGCTGCCGATGTGGGTGTACTTGAGCGCGTTGCTGGTGAAGTTGGCGAGGATCTGGCGCACCCGCACCGGGTCGCCGCTCACCCATTGCGGCACGCTCTTGCCGATTTCCAGGCGGCACTCCAGGCCCTTCGCCGCGGCGAGTTCGGAATAGGCGCCGCACACCGTGCCCATCAGGTCGTGCAGGTCGAAGGGCACCTCCTGCAGCGCGATGTGGCCGGCCTCGATTTTCGACAGATCGAGGATGTCGGAAATCACCCCGGCCAGCGCTTGCGCCGTGTCTTCGATGCGATCGAGGTACTCGCGCAGCCGCGAGTGCCCGACGTCGGGCTCCTGCGCGAGCCGCACCAGCCCCAGCAGGCTGTTCAGCGGCGTGCGGATTTCGTGGCTGGTGTTGGCGAGGAAATCGCTCTTCGCCAGGTTCGCCAGCTCGGCGCGTTCCTTGGCCTGCGCCAGCGCGTCGTGCGTCGAGCGGCGGTCGGTCACGTCGTCGATGATCCAGACGCCATCCGCGGGGCCGCTGGGGGCGCCGGGCGCGGGGCTGGCGGGGGCGCCGGGCGCGGCGTGGGGTTCAGATCCATGCGGCATCACGGTGTCGGCGCGCACGCTGAACCAGCGCAGGCTGCCGTCGTGGCGCTTGAGCTGGCGCTCCAGGTCGATCGGCTGGCCATGTTCGAGGGTTGCCGCGAGTTCGAGTTCGAAGTTTCCGAAGCTCGCTGCGTCAGGCCAGCATGCGGCAAGCGCCTGGCCGTTCAACCCTCCGCTGGGCCAACCGAGTTGCGCTTCGGCGAACGGATTCGCATAAACGATGCTCAGGCCCCGCGTCAGCAACACGCCGGCCCGCGCCCGTTGCACGGCGCTTTGGTAATCCGGGGATGGCGTTGGAGTTGTTTGCATGAACAGCGAGGCCCGTGGCCTCGCGGGGATGGCCCTGGTGTCGAATCGACGCGCAGACTACACCGGCACAGTGCAGGCACGACCGCGGCCCGGGTCAATTGCTCGAATCGTTCACGCTAGGTGCGCCGCCGCGGGCGCGCCGTGCAGCGCCTGCTGCGCGTGCAGCGCGCGGCCCGAGAGATCGTTCACACGACGACGGGTTCGAGCTCAAGGCGAATGCCGAACTTTCCGTAGACGCTTTCCTGGATCGCACGCGCCAGCGTCATCACTTCTGAGCCGATCGCGTCGCCGCGGTTCACCAGCACCAACGCCTGCTTCTCGTAGACGCCGGCCTTGCCCACACTCTTGCCCTTCCAGCCGCAGCTGTCGATCAACCAGCCCGCGGCGAGTTTGATGCGGCCGTCGGCCATCGGGTAGTGCACGACTTCGGGGTCGCGGCCGATGATGTCGCGGCATTGTTCGGGCGTGACGAGCGGGTTCTTGAAAAAACTTCCGGCGTTGCCCAGGCTCGCCGGGTCGGGCAACTTGGCGCGGCGGATCGCGCAGACCCAATCGAAAATCTGGCGTGCATCGGGTGTGGTGATTCCGGTTTGGGCGATCTTGCGCTCGAGGTCGAGATAGCCCAGCACCGGCCGCCAGGGGCGTGGCAAGCGAAAGCGCACGCGCACGATCACGCTGCGCCCGGCCAAGGCATGCTTGAAGACGCTGTCGCGATAGCCGAAGACGCAAAACGGCGCGGAGAGTTGCACGCCGCGCCCGGTCATCAGGTCGACTGCGTCGAGCGACTCGAAGCGGTCCGCGAGCTCGATGCCGTAGGCACCGATGTTCTGCACCGGCGCCGCGCCCACCGTGCCCGGGATCAGCGCGAGGTTCTCCAGGCCCGGGTAACCCTGCGCCAGCGTCCACGCCACGAAGTCGTGCCAGCTCTCGCCGGCACCCGCTTCGACGATCCAGGCGTCTTCACGCTGCTCGACCAGACGCATGCCGCGCACCTCGATCTTCAGCACGACTTGCGGCATGTCGCGCGTCAGCACGATGTTGCTGCCGCCGCCGAGAATGAATTTCGGCGCGCGCCCGAACTGCGGGTGGTCGACGACGCCGCGCACGTCGGCATCGCGTGTGATTCGCACGAGCGAGCGCGCCACCGCCGGCAAGCCGAAGGTGTTGTAGGGTTTGAGGTTGACGCCGGTCTCGACCTGCATTGCGCAATTTTCACCGATGCGGGTGCACGCCAACCGCTGCCGGCGACGACAATGCGGCCCATGCCGAGTTTCGACGCCATGCTGGAGCCCAACCTCGTCGAGGTGCGCAATGCGGTGGACCAGACCGCCAAGGAAATCGGCACGCGCTTCGATTTCAAAGGTTCATCGGCGCGAATCGAGTTGAAAGACAAGGACCTCACGCTCTGGGCCGACAGCGACTTCCAGATTCAACAGGTGATGGACATCCTGCTCGCCAAGCTCACCAAGCGCGGCGTCGATGCGCGCTTTCTGGACCGCAGCGCGCCGATCGAAAAAATCGGCGGCGACAAGGTCAAGCAGCCTCTCACGGTGAAGAGCGGCATCGACACCGAGACCGCAAGGGCGATCCAGACCGCCGTCAAGCAAAGCAAGCTCAAGGTGCAGACTTCGATCCAGGGCGACACGGTTCGGGTGAACGGTGCGAAACGCGACGACTTGCAGGCCGCGATCGCGCTGATCCGCCAAACGATCACCGACGCACCGCTCACGTTCAGCAACTTCCGAGATTGATGCAAGCCCGCGTTGCGATCGCGGGATGGGCTTGCGCGGCGCTGCTGGCAGCCGGCGCCACGCTCGCGCAAACGGTCTCGCTCAGCGGCAGTTTGGGCGGCAAGGCGCTGCTGATGATCGACGGCGCGCCACGCACGCTCGCGGTCGGGCAGACGGTGCAGGGCGTCAAATTGCTCGGCGTGACCGGCAGCGACGCGGTGGTCGACGTCGGCGGGCGCCGCGTGACGCTGCAACTCGGTCAGGCACAGGTCAATCTCGGCGGCGCCGCGAGCGCCGGATCGGGCTCGCAGATCGTGCTCACTGCCGGCAGCGGTGGGCACTTCGTGACGCAAGGCAGCATCAACGGCAAAGTGGTGAGCTTCCTCGTCGACACCGGCGCGACGCATGTCGCGCTGAGCCAGACGGTGGCCGAGCAGATCGGGCTGAACTACAAGGCCGGCCAGCGCAGCTTGGGCCAGACCGCGAACGGCCAGATCGTGGCGTACCGCGTCACCCTGGACACGGTGCGCATCGGCGACGTGCAGGTCTACAACGTCGAAGCCGCCGTGCTGCCCGCCGGCATGGAGCAGGTGCTGCTCGGCAACAGCTTCCTCACGCGGTTTCAGATGAAGCGCGAGAACGACAAGATGACGTTGGACAAGCGTCCGTAGCCAATCTCGGCGTGCGCGATAGGCTGGCTGCGAGCCGCTCGGCTACCCCCGCGGACGCGCCAATCCAAACGCCACCAGCGCGGCAATCCCGACTCCCACGAGCACCAGCAACAGCTCTCGATAGCCCGCAACGACGAGCAGCAAGCCCGCCGTGAGCAACGGCGCTGCGGCGCGCGCCAGCAGCGCGATCGCGCTCATCGCACCGCTGATGCGGCCGATCTGGGCCTGGCCGAAAGTCTGCGGAATGAGCGTGCCGCGCACGATCGTCACCAGGCCGTTGGACACGCCGAACAGGAGCGCGAACATCAGCAGCCCCGCCACTTGATTCGACCCCGCGAAAATTGCCGTTGACAGCGGCATGCCGGCGAGCACGAACAGGCCCAGCGCCCAAGTGCTCAGGCGCCGGCCGAACACCAGGTAGGCAATGCGCCCGGCCACCTGCGCCGGACCGAACCAGACGACGACCGCGATCGCCTGGCTTTCATCCAGGCCCTTCGCGGCCAAGGCCGGCATCATGTGCGCCCACAGCGCCGCCGACATGAAGGCGTAGAGCGTGAACGCGGCTGTGAGCAGCCAGAAGCGCGCGTCGCGCAGCGCGCCGTGCAGCGTGGTGTCCGGCATCGCTAACGCTGCGGAGGGCGCCGCCGCACGCACCGGCGTGCCGCGCAGCGCCCAGGCGTGCAGCGGCGCCACGCCGAACAGCAGCACCGCGCCGATCACCTGCAGTGCACCGCGCCACTCGAACTGCGAGATCAACCACGCCACGGCTGGATAGGCGAGCGTGCTGGCGAAGCCGCCAACCAGCGTCAATGCCGTGATGCCTTGCGCGTACCGGTCCGGAAAGCGCTTCGTGAGCACGCTGAACGCCGGCTCGTACATGCACATCGCCATCGCGCAGCCGAGCAGCAGCCACGCGCCATACAGACCCGACAGGCTGCCGGCAATCGACCACAGCATGAAGCCCACACCGGCGAGCACGGCGCCAAGGGTCAAGACCCAGCGGCCCAGGCCGCGGTCGATGGCCGCGCCCACGGCATAGGTCGCGCCGCCCCACAGCGCCAGCCCGGTCGTGAACGCGCCCATCAACTGCGGCGAGGTCCAGGCCAGTTCGCGCTGCATCGGCAGCACGAACAGCGAGAACGAGTAGTACAGCGCCGCCCAGCACAACAACTGGCCGATGGCAAGCGCGGCCACCGTGGCGCGAAACGACGGTGGGGTCACAATTGGCGCCTTGCGCCCGGGCGGAACATGGCTTCATGCTAAAACACCGGAGAATCTTTTAACCGGCTTCGCACGGAGAGCCCCATGGACCTGACATTCACCCCCGAAGAACAAGCCTTCCGCGAGAAGATTCGCGGCTGGGTCCGGCAACACCTGCCGAAGGACATCAGCCACAAGGTGCACCACTCGCTTGACCTGACGCGCGACGACATGCAGCACTGGGCGCGCATCCTGGGCAAGGAAGGCTGGCATGGCTATGCCTGGCCCCAACAGTTCGGCGGCCCGGGCTGGAGCGCCGTGCAGCGCCACCTGTTCGAAGAAGAATGTGCCCTGGCCGGCGCGCCTCGCATCGTGCCGTTCGGCCCGGTGATGGTGGCGCCCGTCATCATGGCGTTCGGCACGCCCGAGCAGCAGCGGCGCCACCTGCCCGGCATCATGAGCGGCGATGTGTGGTGGAGCCAGGGCTACAGCGAGCCGGGCTCGGGCTCGGACCTGGCGTCGCTCAAATGCAAGGCCGAACGCCGCGGCGACTATTTCCTCGTGAACGGCCAGAAAACCTGGACCACGCTCGCGCAGTACGGCGAGTGGATCTTCTGCCTGGTGCGCACCAGCAACGACGGCAAGCCGCAAACCGGCATCAGCTTCTTGTTGATCGACATGAAGAGCCCGGGCGTCAAGGTGCGGCCGATCGTCACGCTCGACGGCGGCTCGGAAGTCAACGAAGTGTTTTTCGACAACGTCGAGGTGCCCATCGACAACCTGGTCGGCGAAGAGAACAAGGGCTGGACCTACGCCAAGTACCTGCTCGCGCACGAGCGCACCGGCATCGGCGACGTGAACCGGGCGAAGCGCGAACTCGAGCGCTTGAAGCGCATCGCCAAGGCCGAGGGAATCTACGATGACGCGCGCTTTCGCGACCAGATCGCGCTGCTCGAGGTCGACGTGGTCGCGTTGGAAATGCTGATCCTGCGCGTGATCTCGGCCGAA
>JANOLA010000219.1:0-3811 GCA_031419535.1 Burkholderiales bacterium
CAAGCTCGAGGCGCTCGAAAAAGCCGGCAAGCTCAAGCGCATTCCGTTCGCTGACCGTGCCGCGATGAAGAAGCTGGTCGACCCGGTGATGATCGAATACGCGAAGGAAATCGGCGCCGAGGCGATTCTGGCGAAGATCAATTCGCTTTGAGGCCGTCATCCCGGCGCAAGCCGGGATCCACTGCTTCACCCGCCGTCTTCACCCGGGACGCACCGCTTTGATCCGTGGTTCCCGGCGTGCGCCGGGATGACGGATCTTCGAGGCCACCGCATGCGCAAATTCATTGACGCCTACTACCGCGCGCTCGACATCGCGCTGATCGCCACCGTCGCGATCCTCATCATTCCAGTCAGCCTGCAAATCTTCTCGCGCTTCACCGAGTTGATTCCGTCCTACATCTGGACGGAAGAGATGGCGCGCTTCTTTTTCATCTGGATGATCATGATCGGCGCCATGGTGGGCATACGCGACGGCGCGCATTTCGACGTCGACCTCTGGCCCGAATTGAAGCCGCGCGCCAACGCGCTGTTGCGCATCGTCAGCAACGTGTTCATCTTGATCTTCGCTCTGGTGTTCATCTGGTACGGCATCAAGTTCGTGCAGTTCGGGTGGAACCAGAATTCCGAACTCGCCGAGCTGCCGATGCCTCTCATCTTCGTGGCCTGGCCGATGGCAGGGCTGACCTGGGTGCTGTTCCTCGGCGAGCGCTTTCGTGCTGACCTGCGCATCATGACGAGCGGGGTGGCCGCGTGAGGGCCGCCGCGCCGGGCCGCCGTGGGCCACGCAGTGGCCCGTTCCGGGCCTCGCAAGGCCCTGCCCTCCCGGAGGGTCGATTGCCGTACCCGGCAAGCGGGGTGTCCCAGTGACCGGCGGCGCCGCGCTCACGCCGGCGATGGCCGCGCTGACTCTGTTCGGCGTGTTCTTCGCGCTGATGATCGTGCGCGTGCCGGTCGCCTTCGCGCTCGGCCTCGCGTGCCTGCCGGTGATGTTCATCGAGCCGCGCCTGTCGCCGATGATCCTGTTCAACGAGACGTTCAAGTCGTACAACTCGTTCATCCTGCTCGCGGTGCCGTTCTTTCTGCTCACCGCGAACCTGATGAACGTGGGCGGCATCACGGATCGGCTGGTGCGGCTGTCGCGCGACCTCGTCGGCCATTTGCCGGGCGGCCTGGCGCAGGTGAACGTGGTGCTGTCGATCTTTTTCGCCGGCATCTCGGGCTCGTCGACGGCGGACGCGGCGAGCCAGGGCAAGATCTTCATCGAGGCGCAGGTCAAGGAAGGCTACGATTTGTCGTTTTCGGTGGCGATCACCGCCGTCTCGGCGATCCTGGCGGTCATCATTCCACCGTCGATCCTGATGATCGTCTGGGGCGGCACGCTGTCGGTGTCGATCGGCGCGCTGTTCCTGGCCGGCATCCTGCCCGGGCTGCTGCTCGGCTTCGTGCAGATGGCCACGGTGCACGTCTACGCCAAGCTGCGCAACACCCGAAATACCCGCGCTCGACGTTGAAAGAAGTGTTCGTCGCCATGGCGATTTCGATTCCCGCGCTGATGACGCCGGTGATCATCATCGGCGGCAAGGTGTTCGGCTGGTTCACCGCCACCGAGTCAGCCGCGATCGCCGTGCTCTACGCCGGGGCGCTGTCGATCTTCGTGTACCGCGAGATGAGCGGCAAACAGCTGAACTCCGCACTGCTCGACACCGGCAAGCTCGCCGCCGTGGCACTCTTCTGCGTGGGCACCGCCAGCGCCTTCGGCTGGCTGCTCGCGTACTACCAGATCCCGAAAGCACTGCTCGCCGGCGTCGGCGGCTGGGGCATGGGCATCACTGCCACCGGCTTCTTCATCGCGTTCTGCTTTCTCGTGGTGGGCTGTTTTCTCGACGCGATTCCGGCGATCATCATCGTCGGCACGATCCTCGAGCCGCTGGCGCGCGCGGTGGGAATGGACCCGGTGCACTTCGCGATGGTGGGCATCATCTCGCTCGCGTTCGGCCTGGTGACGCCACCTTACGGCCTGTGCCTGATGATTTCTTGCGCGATCGCGAAGGTCAGGCTGATGTATGTGATGAAAGACGTGATGATCATGCTGATGCCCATGCTCGGTGTGCTCGCGGCGACGATCGTGTTCCCGGAAATCATCCTGTTCCTGCCGCGGCTGATCTCGCCCGAGTTCCTGAAGTAGCCGCGCGCGGCCCCCAGTAGCCTGTCGGACCTTGGACCCGGCGCACGCCGAGAAGGACATGGATTGCGCTGGCCTGTGAAGTATTGAACACTGCGCTTCGGGCAAGCCCGGACGATCAGCTTCAGTGCCGGTGCCCCACGCCGAAAGAACCTCAAACTCGGCGTGCAGCCGATGAGGTGAACTCGTGGAGATTCTTCAACACTGGATTCCGGTGGCCGCGGCCCTCGCGCTGGGTGCGGCACTGGGCAGCCTGGTCGCGCTGCGAATCGCCCGCGGGCGATTTGCCGAAGAACTCATGCGGGTGACCGAGGAACTGAGCAACAAACACGCGAACACGTCCGCCGAGTTGCGCAGCGCGCGCGCGCGCGCTCAAAACGAAATCGAACTCGCACGCCTGTCATTCAAACGCCAGCTCGCCAGCGCCGGTGATGGCCCGCGCGCCGCCGTGCTGGACGCCGAACAGCGCTTGCACGCTGCCCAAGAACAACTGGACCGCCTGCGCCGCGAAACCGTGCCGCCACCCAAAGCCAAGCCGTCGCGACCTGCGTCGCGACCGGATTTCGAAGCCACCGAAATCATGGTCAAGCCCAGGTCGTCCAGCAGCGGCCAATCTTCCAGTCGCGCCAGTTTCGCGTCCACCTCAGGCTTCGCGCCCTCGCTGCCCGCCTCCGGTTTCGCCGCGACGCAAGTGATGGAAGAGGACAAGTGAGCCCGCGGGCCTGACGCGTCGACACGCCGCAGCCGCCGCGCGTCGACAAGACAGCCCAGGCCGGCCACGCCGCAAGCCGGGCGGGGCAAGGGAAAGCGCGCATCGACACCGCGTGAGCGGCTCTGATAGCCTCGTTGGGTAGCCCAGCCGCCTACCCCACAAGGAGACTCCCACATGCGCCGTTTGTCCATCGCAGCCCTGGCCTGCATCGCCTCGGGCTTTGTTCCAGCCGCGTTTGCCGACACCACCGACGTGCGAACCCAGTCGATCGTCGAGGTGCGCAAGAAGGGCGCGCACTGCGAGCAAGACCCGAACTGCTTCAACCGCTACCACCCGGCGATCAAGCCGGTGGCCCGCGCCCGGCCCGGGCAGACGATCGTCGTGCACACGCGCGACGCGCTCGACTCCAACCTGAACATCAATTCGCTGCCCAAGGACGTGACGGCGATCGACCTGAATCTGGTGCACCCGATCACCGGACCGATCTTCATCGAAGGCGCGAAGCGCGGCGACGTGCTCGCGATCAAGCTGATCGACATCAAGCCCGATGAATACGGCTACACCACCATCGTTCCGGGCTTCGGTTTCCTGCGCGACCTGTTCCCGAACCCGTACGTGGCGAACTGGCGCCTGACGCGCGTGGATGCCGTCTCGGCGCAAATTCCGGGTGTGCGCGTTCCAATGAACGGCTTCATGGGAACCGTGGGCGTGATGCCCGGCGAGCCCGAAGTCGACGCCTGGGCCGCGCGCGAGGCGGCGCTCGGCGCGGCGGGCGGCGTGGCCTTGCCTCCCGAGCCCACCGGAGCCCGCCCGCCCGAGGTGTGCGGCAAGGACGGCAGCCACAAAGACAAATGCCTGCGCACGATTCCGCCGCGCGAGAACGGCGGCAACATGGACGTGAAGCAGATGGTCGTCGG
>JANOLA010000220.1:0-2234 GCA_031419535.1 Burkholderiales bacterium
ATCTGCTCCACCAGGTCGAGACCGGTGATGCACTCCGTCACCGGGTGTTCCACCTGGAGCCGGGTGTTCATCTCCAGAAAGTAGAAGCTCTGGTCCTTGCCGACGACGAACTCCACCGTTCCGGCGCTCTGGTAGTTCACCGCTTTCGCGAGCGCCACGGCCTGCTCGCCCATCGCCTTGCGCGTCGCTTCGCTGATGAAAGGCGACGGCGCCTCTTCGATCACTTTCTGGTGGCGCCGCTGGATCGAACATTCACGCTCGTGCAGGTAGAGGCAGTTGCCGTGGGCATCTCCCAGCACCTGGATTTCGATGTGGCGCGGCTGTTCGACGAATTTCTCGATGACCACGCGGTCGTCGCCGAAACTCGCGCGCGCTTCGTTGCGGCAAGCGCTGTAGCCTTCGAACGCCTGGCTGTCGTCGTGCGCGACGCGCAAGCCCTTGCCGCCGCCTCCGGCGCTGGCCTTGATCATCACCGGGTAGCCGATGTCCTTGGCGATCCGCACCGCGTGCTCGGCTGTGTCGATCGCCGCGTTGTGCCCGGGAATCGTGTTCACACCCGCCTCGGCGGCGAGTTTCTTCGACGCGATCTTGTCGCCCATCGCGGCGATCGACGCGTGCTTGGGGCCGATGAAGACGATGCCCTGCTCTTCGACACGCCGCGCGAATTCTTCGTTTTCGCTCAGGAATCCGTAGCCCGGGTGCACCGCCTGCGCGCCGGTCTGTTTGCACGCGGCGATGATCTTGTCCATCGACAGATAAGACTCGCGGCTCGGCGCGGCGCCGATGTGCACCGACTCGTCGGCGAGTTCGACGTGCAGCGAATCGCGGTCGGCTTCGGAGTACACCGCGACGGTGGCGATACCCATCTTGCGCGCGGTCTTCATCACCCGGCAGGCGATCTCCCCCCGATTGGCAATCAGAATTTTCGTGAACATTGCCATCGGCCTCAAAGCGGAATGTTGCCGTGCTTGCGCCACGGGTTTTCGATTTTCTTGTTCGCCAACATCGCGAGCGAACGGCAAATGCGGCGCCGGGTTTCGTGGGGCTGGATCACGTCGTCGATGTAGCCGCGCGCGCCGGCGACAAACGGGTTCGCGAAGCGCGCTTTGTATTCGGCTTCGCGCGCCGCGAGTTTGGCGGGGTCGCCCTTGTCGTCGCGAAAAATGATCTCCACCGCGCCCTTGGCTCCCATCACGGCGATCTCGGCGTTGGGCCAGGCCAGGTTCACATCGCCGCGCAAGTGCTTGGAGCTCATCACGTCGTACGCGCCGCCATACGCCTTGCGCGTGATCACCGTCACTTTGGGTACCGTGCACTCGGCGTACGCGTAGAGCAGCTTCGCGCCGTGTTTGATGATGCCGCCGTACTCCTGGCTCGTTCCGGGCAAGAAGCCGGGAACGTCGACGAAGGTGATGACGGGGATGTTGAACGCATCGCAAAAGCGCACGAAGCGCGCCGCCTTGATCGCGCTTTTGATGTCCAGACAGCCGGCGAGAACGAGCGGCTGGTTCGCGATGATGCCCACGCTCTGGCCTTCCATGCGCGCCAGGCCGATCACGATGTTCTTCGCGTAGTCGGGTTGCAGCTCGAAAAAGTCGCCATCGTCGACGCTCTTGACGATCAGCTCTTTCATGTCGTACGGCTGGTTCGGGTTGTTCGGCACCAGCGTGTCGAGCGACCGGTCGGCCCGGTCGGCGGGGTCGTCGCCACGCCGCAGCGGCGCCTTCTCGCGGTTGTTCAGCGGCAGGTAGTTGTACAGGCGCCGCAGCATCAGCAGCGCATCCACGTCGTTGTCGAACGCGAGATCGGCGACACCGCTTTTCGTCGTGTGCGTGACCGCTCCGCCCAGGTCTTCCGCGCTCACCTCCTCATGCGTCACCGTCTTCACGACCTCGGGGCCGGTGACGAACATGTAGGAGCTGTCTTTCACCATGAAGATGAAATCGGTCATCGCCGGGGAATAGACCGCACCCCCTGCACAAGCGCCCATCACCATGCTGATCTGCGGGATCACGCCCGAAGCCATCACGTTGCGCTGGAACACGTCGGCATAGCCGCCCAGCGAAGCCACGCCCTCCTGAATGCGCGCGCCGCCCGAGTCGTTCAGGCCAATCACCGGCGCGCCGACCTTCATGGCCTGGTCCATCACCTTGCAGATCTTCTCGGCGTGCGCTTCCGAGAGCGCGCCGCCGAACACGGTGAAGTCTTGGCTGAACACGAACACGAGGCGGCCG
>JANOLA010000221.1:0-8888 GCA_031419535.1 Burkholderiales bacterium
CGAGCTCGAGCCGCCGAGCGTCTTGCCGCGCGGCCAGTAGATGCGCCGGCCGTTCATGTTGGGGTCCGGCTCGGTGTGGAAGCACCAGTTGTACTTCTTGCTCCACATCGTCTTGCCGTAGCCGATGGGCAGGTGAATCCAGGGCGACCGGTCCGGCGGCCCGGCTTCGAGCAGCAGCACGCGGAACGCGGGGTCTTCGCTCAGCCGCGCAGCGAGCACGCAGCCGGCGGAGCCCGCGCCGACGACGATGTAGTCATACTGCGTCGTCATCCCTGGGGCGCCACGTTGACGCCGTGCACGCCGTGTTGGGCGATCAGTTGCGCCACCAGCCCCGTCTTGATGCTGCTCACGAATTCCTGCAGATACGCCGCGCCGGCTTTGCGTTGCAGCGGCGTGCCGATCGCCTGCTGGATCCGCGTGAAGCTGCCGTCGAGGATTCGCGAGCCCGGGTGCTTGGCCTGGTCTTGCAGCAGCCTCGGCCGCAAGCCGGCGAGTGCGTCGAGTTTCTCGTCGACGAACAACCGGTACGACGCCTCCAGCCCCGCGGCGCGCACCAGCGTCGCGTGCTTCAAGGTGCGCCTCAAGTACATGTCGTAGGCGGTCTTGTCGCCGACGGCGATGCGCAGGCCCGGGCGGTCTACCTCGTCGATCGCGCGGATCGGTGAGTCGGCCAGCACGAGGTAGCTCGCCTCGATTTCGAGATAGGCGCCCGTGAACGCGATCTCGCTGGCGCGCAACGGGTCAGCGCCGATCAGGCCCACGTCCCACACGCCACTCGACGCCGCGGCGGCCAGATCGCCCGGCGACGGGTAGGTGACGAACGCCACGGATACGCCGAGCCGCCGCGCCAGCTCGCGGCCGACGTCGGGAGCGATGCCGCTTGGCTCACCACCGCTCGAGCCCGCGTTGACGAGCAGGAAGTTCGACAAGTTGAGGCCGACGCGCAACGTGCCGGTCGGCGCGAGTTCGAGGCGCAAGGCGGGTGGGATCGGCTGCATCGTGTCATGCCGCCGGGCGAGGGCGAGGTGAGGATTGAACGAAGGGCCGGCGCAGTTTAGCGACCAAGCCGCGCCGCAGGCTCAGATCAGAGGTTGAGAGTTTTTCGCTGCGACTACGTTTGCTCCCTCTCCCAGAAGGAGAGGGAGCAAAACTGAAAAACTCTCAGCCTCTCATTGGTCAGGCCAGCGCCGCCAGCGCGCGCAGCACACTGATCGACGCGATCAGGATCAGCAAGTTCAACACCTGGCGGCGAAACTGCGTCGGTGAGACGCCGGCGAACGAACGCTGGCCGAACCAGATTCCGGCGAGCATCGCCGGCGTCAGCCACAGCGCCCAGCGCAGCGTGTCGGCGCCAAGCAGCGCCGCTCCCGCTTCGCCGCCAGCCGACACCACGCCGGCGCAGGCCAGCGCATACAGGTCGGTGAACAGGAACATCACGATCATCGTCGCGCGCATCGTGGCTGGTGCCATTTGCGAGGTGCTGAGCAGCACGGCGACGGCGATGCCGCCGATCGCCGCGACACCGTTGACGAAGCCCGAGACCAGGCCGGTGGCCAGGCGCACCACGCGCGTCGGCGCGAGTGCGAGGCTGAAGCCGCTGCGCAGCAGCGCCGCGGCGAGCAGCAGCAAGGCGCCGATCAGCAGCCGCAACGGCATCTCCGGGACGAACGCGAGCATGGCGATGCCCAGCGGAATGAACAGCGCATTGCCGAGCACCAACCAGCTCAGCCAGCGCCAGTCGGCCGCGGGCCACGCACCGCGCAGCAGCGACAAGCTCGCCAGCACTTCCAGCACGAAGATCGGCGGCACCACCTGGGCCGGAGGTACGACGAGCGTCAACGCGGCGACGCACAGCGCTGAAAAACCAAATCCCGCGAAGCCGCGCACGATGCCCGCGCCGAACACGACGAGCATGGCGAAGGCCAGCGTCGGCCAGGAAAACCCGGTCACGGCAAGCGGACCCATCATGATCGGCAGCGCGCAACGGGCTCGGGTGCGCGCGTCACGCTCGGCTCGCGCTCGGGGTCACGGCCGGAGTCACGCTCGGCTCACGCTTGAATCAATTGGTCAGGAACCCGCCGTCCACCGCGACGTTCTGTCCGGTCACGAACGCCGCATCGTCCGATGCGAGGAACAGCGCCATGCGCGCCACATCGTCCACCGTCGCCAGCCGCGCAAGCGGAAAGCGCGTCATCACGCGTTCCCGCACCGGTGGCGTGAGGAACGGGCGCACCATGTCGGTTTCGATGACGCTCGGCGAGATTGCATTGACGCGAACGCCGTGCGGCCCGAGTTCGCGCGCGAGGCCCGCGGTCATCGCCACCACCGCGGCCTTGCTCGCGCCGTACCAGACGTTGCCCACCGAGCCTCCGCCGCGCACCGAAGACACCGAGGCCAGGTTGACGATGGCTCCGCGCTTGCGTTGCGTCATCAGCGGCGCGACTCTTTGCACGCAGTGGTAGATGCCGGCGACGTTGGTCTGCAGCATCGCCTCGAACGCCGCCGCATCGGTGTTGGCAAAGCCTCCCTGGGTCATCAAGCCGGCGTTGTTGACGAGCACGGCGATCGCACCGACTTGCGAGTCGATGTGCTGCAGCACCGCGGCCACCTCGGCGGCGTCGCGCACGTCCATGCGCATCGCCGGGGGCGCGGTGCCGAGCTCGCGCGCGCAGTTGCGCGCCGCGGCGAGGTCGATGTCGGTGATGACCACCGTGTCGCCATGGGCATGAAAGTGCGAAGCGATGCAACGCCCGATGCCGCGCGCCGCGCCGGTGACGACGACGACGCGCGCCGTCCGCGAGCGCGGCGCATTCCCTTCTTGCGAAGCCGGAGCGGTCATCGCAGGCTCGGTGGTGCCGGGGTCATGCCGCGCAATCGCTCAGCCGCTCAATGCACGGCCAACGCGCCGACTTCGCGCAACCCGAGCATCCGGCGCGCCTGCGCCGGCGTCGCGGGCACCCGGCCGTGCTGGCCACACATATCGACGATCTTCTTCACCAGCTCGGCGTTGCTGGCGGCGAGGCGGTTCGCGTCGAACCTCAGGTTGTCTTCCAGGCCGGTGCGGCAGTGGCCGCCGGTGGCCAGACACCATTGGTTGACCTCCCACTGCGCGCGGCCGGTGCCTGCGGCAACCCAGGTGGCGAGGGGCATCAGTTCCGTCAACTCGGCGCGCAGAAAGTCGAACACCGAGCGCCGTGCGGGCAAGGCGTTCTGGATGCCGAGCACGAACTGCACGTGCAACTCGGGCTTGAGCAGACCCTTCTTCTGCAACTGCACCGCGTTGTAGAGCATCGCCAGATCGAACACCTCGATCTCGGGCTTGATGTCGTACTCGAGCATCGAGCGCGCCAGCCCCTCCACGAAGTCGGGCGGGTTCTCGTACACATTGCTCGGGAAGTTCACCGAGCCCGTGGCGAGCGACGCCATGTCCGGGCGCAGGCTGAGCATCGCACCGCGCGCCGCCTGATCGCGGCCCCGCCCTCCGGTGGAAAACTGGACGATCATTCCCGGGCAGTGCTTGCGCACGCCCTCTTGCACTTGACCATACAGGTCCGGGTCGGAGCTGGGCGACTCGTCAGGGTTGCGCACGTGGATGTGCACCAGTGCCGCGCCGGCCTCGAACGCCTGTTGCGTCGATTCAATCTGCTCGGCCGGCGTCACCGGCACCGCAGGGCTGTCTTGTCTGCGCGGCAGCGCGCCCGTGATGGCCACGGTGATGATGACAGGTTCGCTCATGCATGCTCCTTGTGCCGATTGCCTAGGCGCGCGCCCGCCCGAAGCGAGTCCATGATGGCAAGGGCTGCGGGCTTTCATTATTGCGTCGCTGCGCAAAGCATGCTCAAATTTCAACGGCTGGGCATGAAATTTTGTTAATCGAAATCGCTGCCCTGTCTTTCGGGCTTTCGAGCTGACATCGAACGCGGGGAACAGGGTGGCCAAAGAGATCGAGTTTCGCGACGTGCTCGAGCTGATCGAACTGATCAAGGCGTCGTCCAATTTCAGCGAGATCCGCGTGCGCAGCGGCGATCTCGAGATCGAACTGCGGCGCGGTCCAGCGGCGCCGGCTGCGGGTGGATCGCAAGCCGTCGCGCCCGTGATGCCTGCTGCAGCGCCCGCCGCAGCGCCCGCCGCTTCGCCCGCCCAGCCAGCGCTGCCAACGCCGCAGCACGCACCCCATCACCCGAACGCTGCCGCGCCCGATCGCGGCACGCGTGCCCGGCCCGGGGTTCACGTCGTGTGCGCGCCGATGGTCGGCACCGTGTATCTTGCACCTCAGCCCGGCGCGGCGCCGTTCGTGAGCGTGGGCCAGTCCGTCGCGGCGTCGGACCTCGTGTGCATCGTCGAAGTGATGAAACTGATGAACGCCATCAGCGCCGGACACGCGGGTGTGGTCAGCGAAATTCTGGTGAGCGACGGGCAGGCGGTCGAGGCTGCGCAAGAACTGTTCGTGATCGCGCTGAATTGAACCTTCTCCGACCTTGCAGGATGAAACGCACCGCATTGAGTGAGGAGCTTCGGGCGGCTTGCGGCCCGTTGCCGCTGTGCGACGCTGCGCGCATGCCAGCCTCGGCGCGAGGGCAGGTAGCCCGGGGTACGCCGACTCGTGGCAGGCCAACGTCGGTGGCAGCAAGGCGGTGGTGGTGCCCCCGGTCGGAGGCCCCATTCGCGGTGTCCTGGCTCTTCGCGCGCTTGGTCGGTGATGACGCCGCTGTCCGTTGTGGACCTCGGTGGTGCCCCGCGAGCGTGGGCCGGAGAACGGGGGCGCCGCCACCGCCCTGGGGAACGGTCGGAGCCGGTCTGAGCTTGCGCGGACAGCCGGCTTTCGCTCGAAGCCCCGGCCGATGATGAGGGCTCGCAAGTGAGCGCCGGTGCGGCACCACGCCCGATCAAGCGCCTGCTCGTCGCCAACCGCGGCGAGATCGCGGTGCGCATCCAGCGTGCCTGCCGCGAGTTGGGCATCCAGACGGTGCAGGTGTATTCCGAGGCCGACCGCGAGTCGCTCGCGGTGCAGATGGCTGACGTAGCAGTGTGCATCGGCCCGGCGCGCGCCAGCGAAAGTTACCTGCGCGGTGAACGCATCGTCGAGGCCGCGCTGGCGCTGCGTGCCGATGCCATCCACCCCGGCTACGGCTTTCTGTCGGAGCGTGCTGCGTTCGCGCAGCTTTGCGAGCGCGAAGGCGTCACCTTCGTCGGGCCGAGTGCGCAGGCGATCGCGACGATGGGCGACAAGGCCCGCGCCCGCGCGGTGGCACGTGAGGCAGGCGTTCCCGTCACGCCCGGGTCCGCCGGCCCGGTGGCCGACGCGCGAGCCGCGCTCGACGTGGCGGCGACGCTCGGCTACCCGGTGCTCTTGAAAGCGGTGGCCGGCGGAGGAGGGCGCGGCATGCGTGTCGTGGAACGCGCTGCTGACCTGACGGGGCACTTTCAGAACGCAGCGCAAGAGGCGCAGGCGGCATTCGGCGATGGCGCGATCTACGTCGAGAAGTACCTGAGCCAAATTCGCCACGTCGAGATCCAGGTGCTGTCCGACGGCGTGAACGTGCTGAACCTGGGCGAGCGCGATTGCTCGTTGCAGCGCCGCAATCAGAAGCTGGTGGAGGAAGGGCCGGCGCCGAACCTGCCACAGGCCTTGCGCGCAGCGATGGGCGCTGCGGCGGTGCGCCTGTGCCGCCATGTGGGCTACCGCAGCGCCGGCACCGTGGAATGCATCGTCGATTCGGCACGCGAAGCGTTCTACTTCATGGAGATGAACACGCGCATCCAGGTCGAACACCCGGTCACCGAGTGCACGACCGGAATCGACATCGTGAAGCAGCAGATTCGCATCGCCTCGGGCGAGCCGTTGTCGATGCGCCAGGAAGACGTGCAGGTGCAAGGCCGCGCGATCGAGTGCCGCATCAACGCCGAAGACCCGCGCAATGGCTTCGCGCCGTCGCCCGGCGTCGTGAGCGAGCTGCATTGGCCGGGTGGCCCGGGGGTGCGGGTCGACTCGCACCTGTACCGCGGCTACCGGATTCCGCCGAACTACGACTCGTTGATCGCCAAGCTCATCTGTCACGGGCGCGACCGCGACGAAGCGCTGGCGCGAATGCGCGGCGCGCTGGCCGAGTTGCGCATCGAAGGCGTGCATACGACTACTGCGTTCCTGGCGTCGTTGATTGACAGCGAAGCGTTTCAACGGGGGGCCGTGCACACGCGTTTTGTTGAAAGCTTCATTGGGAGCAGCGCGTGATGAACGGCGCAGCCACCGACCCGCCCAAACGCTACGGCCTGATCGACGTGACGCTGCGCGACGCGCACCAGTGCTTGTGGTCGACGCGCATGAGCACCGCGATGATGACGCCGGTGCTGTCGCGCATCGACCGCGTTGGCTACGGCTACATCAACATCCTCGGCGGCGCGGTGTTCGACGTGCAGGTGCGCTTCCTGCACGAAAACCCGTGGCAGCGCGTCGGACTGCTCTGCGAGCGCCTGGCCACGCCGTGCGACGGCTTGACGCGCGGCCAGAGCCTGTACACCTTCGAGCTGTTTGCCGACGACGTGGTGGAGCTCAATTCCGAAGTGCTGGCACGGCGCGGATTGAGCGTGCTGACGGTCTACGACGCGCTGAACGACATGCGCAACGTCGAGTCGTCGCTGCGCTCGGCGCAGCGCTGCGGCATGAAGGTCAACGCGATGATGGTCTACAGCTTGTCGCCCGTGCACAGCGACGCCTACTACGTCCAGCGCACGCGCGAGCTGGTGGCGATGGGCGCCGATTTCATCGCGATCAAAGATCCTACCGGTCTGCTCACGCCGGAACGCGCGATGACGCTGTTCCCGGCGGTGGTCGCCGCGGCCGGCACAACACCGCTGCAACTGCACACGCACTGCCAGTCGGGTCTCGCGCCCGCGGTGCACGAGGTCGCGATGCAAGCCGGGTTCCGCTATGGGCACACGGCCGCCGAGCCGCTGGCCAATGGCGCGTCGCTCGCGGCGGCGGAAGACGTGGACGACCGCGCCCAAAAGCTCGGCTTCAGCACCGGCATCGACCGCGCGGCGCTGGCCGAAGTGAGCGGCTATTTCGCCTGCCTCGCCGAGCGCGAGAACAAGCCGCGCGGCCAGGTCGCGGCCTACGACCCCGCGCTTTACGAGCACCAGGTGCCGGGCGGAATGATCTCCAACCTGCGTTCGCAACTCGCAGGCATGAAGATGGAGCAGCGCCTGCCGGAAATCCTGGAAGAGACGGCCCGGGTGCGCCAGGACCTGGGCTACCCGATTCTCGTCAGCCCGTTCGCCCAGTACATCGTGACGCAGGCGGTGCTCAATGTCGTTCAGGGCGAGCGCTACAAAACGATTCCCGACGAGGTGCGCAAGTACGCTGCGGGCTCTTACGGCAGGCTGGCCGCCACACCGAGCGCCGAGTTTCTGAACCGGGCGAACTTGAAGAGCGGCGAGTTCACCACCGCCCGGGCCGGTGCCGCCATCGAGCCGGCGCTGCCGAAATTGCGCCAAAAATTGGGCGCCGGCGTATCCGACGAAGACTTGTTGCTTGCCGCGTTTTACGAGCCAAGCTTGCTGGATCGGATTCAAAAGGCGCCCCCGGCCTATCGCTTCGACACCAACCCCTTGCTGGAACTGGTGCGCTTCGTCGAGTCGCGGCGCGACGTGCGCCACGCACGCATCCGCTTCGGGGGAACCGAGATTTCACTGTCTGCTTGAGAAACCCGCCGACCCAGCATTTGTCCCTACCTGATTAGTGACATACCTCAGCCCGACCCGCGGTGGCTCACCTGGTGAGCTAGCGAGGGGCGATGATCGGTTCACCACTACAGGAGGTGAACCATGGCAATGAACCGAGTGCAATTTCAGCCCGGACTTTCGATGGCCGAGTTTTTGAATCGATACGGCAGCGACGAGCAGTGCGAAGCGGCGCTGATTGAGTCGCGTTGGCCGACCGGGTTCGCTTGCCCGAGTTGTGGATGCGACCAGCGCAACTCGTTTCGCCGCGAGGGGCGGCTGTACTTCCAGTGCGCGCTGTGCCGCCACCAGTGCAGCGTCATCAGTGGCACGATCTTCGAGGCAACGAAGCTGCCGCTGACGCGCTGGTTCCTGGCCATGCACCTGCTCACCCAGAGCAAGAACAATGTCGCCGCGCTCGAACTCATGCGTCACCTGGGGGTTTGCTACAAGACCGCATGGCTCATGAAGCACAAGCTCATGGAGGTCATGCGCGTGCGCGAGGACTCCCGCGTGCTCGACGAGCGGGTGGAGATCGACGACGCCTACCTGGGAGGCGAACTCCCGGGCGGCAAGAGCGGGCGTGGCTCGCAGAACAAGGTACCGTTCATCGCGGCCGTGCAGACCACGCCGCTCGGGCAGGCGAAGTTCGCGTGCTTCGCACAGCAGCCATTCACCACCGAGGCGGTGGCGGCTTTCGCGGCGAAGTCGCTGGCCTCTTCGGCCACCGTCGTCTCGGATGGCCTGTGGTGCTTTGGCGCCGTGAAGCTCATCGGCGCGGAGCACGAGGCCACGGTCACCGGTGGCGGCGCGGCCAGCGCCAAACTGCCGCAGTTCAAGGCGATCAACACGCTGCTGGGCAACCTGAAGACCGCGCTCAGTGGCACTTACCACGCCTTCGACTTTGCCAAGTACGCTCATCGCTACCTTGCCGAGGTCCAGTACAGATTCAATCGCCGCTTCAATCTCGCCTCCATCTTGGCGCGCTTGCTGCGCGCCGCTTCCGTCACTTCGCCTCGGCCCGCCCAGTTCATTCGTGCGGCTGAGGTATGTCACTAATCAGGTTGACTCATGAGCCTGAGGCGGCTCGCCTCGGGCGGGTTCAGCCGCCGAAGCGCCGTTCGATATCGAGCAGCGTCTCGTCCATCGCAAGCAGCGCCTGGTGCTCG
>JANOLA010000222.1:0-2961 GCA_031419535.1 Burkholderiales bacterium
AAGGCAGCCGGGTCACCGCGACGCCGAGCGCCAGCGTGAGGGCGCGCGCCCGGGCCGACTCGGCGCCGTTGTGCGCCACGCCGGTGAGGTGCGGCGCGCGCCGGCGCAGCGTGGCCAGATCGTTCAGCCGCGGCTGAACGATCGCGCTGTCCAGGCTGCCCACGCGCCGGCAACTGGCGTAGATGTCCCACAGGCCGAGGCCCCGTCGGCGCAGCTCGGTCAGGCGCTGCGCATAGGGCAGCGCGAGCAGATCGACCTGCCACAGCGCCGCGAGAATCGGCCAGAAGTGGTTGCGCGGGTGGGCGTAGTACTGCCGCGCTTGCAGTGATGCCGCGCCGGGAAAGCTGCCGAGCACGACGAGCCGCGTCGCGCGGCCGATCACGGGCGGCAGGCCCACGAGCCAGGGCGATCCGGGCGGCTGCACCTGCGACGCGCTTTGCGACGTCTCGTGCGACGTCTCGTGCGGCGCCGCTCCGCGCCATGCCACGCCCTCGCGCCCGACGCCCTCGCTCATGCATTCGCTCCGATGGACGGCTCATGCAACATATCCGCCAGACGCGGCAGTGCATCGACGGCATTGGCGCGCGTTTCCTGCGCCAACTCCTGCTCGGACAGACCACGAAGCGCTGCCAACTGCGTCGCAATGCGCGGCAACTCACCGGGCTCGTTGCGCGCGACCTCGCCCGCCGCGCGTTGTGCCGCATTGCGGTACAGCCACTGCGGCGGGATATCCGGCGCGTCGGTTTCGAGCACGATCGCGTGCAACGGCAAGGTCGTCGCCAAGCGCCGGATCTGCAAGGCGCGCTCGAAGGTCAACGCGCCGCCAAAGCCCAGCTTGAAGCCGAGTTCGACAAACGCCAACGCCTGCTGCTCGCTGCCGTTGAAGGCGTGGGCGATGCCGCCGGCGACACGAATCCGCCGCAGCTGCTTGAGCAGCGCGTCGGCCGAGCGGCGCACGTGCAGGATGACCGGCAGCTCGAATTCGCGCGCGAGTTCGAGCTGCTGTACGTAGCAGCGCTCCTGCAAGGCGGGGTCGAGGCCGGACACAAAATGGTCGAGACCGATTTCGCCCACCGCCACGAGGCGCGGGTCGGCGCGCCGCTCGCGCAACTCGTCGCGCAATGTCGCGATCGATGACTCGCCGGCACTTTCCACATACAGCGGGTGAATGCCCAACGCGTACACGAAGCCATGCGCGTGCGCCAGTTCGCGCACCGCGTGGAAGTTGCTCGGTGCCACGGCGGGCAGCACGAGTTGCGTCACGCCGGCCTGCATGGCACGGGCGATCACGGCGCCGCGGTCGGCGTCGAACTCGCTGGCGTCGAGGTGGCAATGGGTGTCGATCCACATGGCGCGATGATGCACCCCCGCAATCGGGCGGCGGCCGCCCGCGAGCGTGCCTGTGACAGAAAACGCCCGCCGTGCTACCGTTGCAACCGCTGCCTCGTTCCGCCCGTGTAGGGGTTATTCCCATGCCTCCTCTGTCAGGAAGCCGGCCATGAAAAAAGCTCCTCTGTACAGCGCATCGCGTCGGCGAGTTCCGCCGCCGGAACCTGCCGCGGCACCGGCCGTGGCGGCGCCTTCGCGCTGGGCGCGCACCATGGCGATGGCAACGCGCCACGAGCGGCGTTTGTGGGCGGCATCGATTGCCGCGCTGCTGCTGGTGGCGATCGCGCTGCAAGTGAACTCGCAGCGCCGAGCGGCGCCGCTGACGCTGGAGAAGATCGAAGCGGCGCTGCGCGCCTCGCTGGAAGAAACCCCTCTCGCGGCCGCGCAGGCGCGCGCCTACGAGACGATCCTGCCGTCGCTGGTGCGCGTGGTCGGCCAGAGCAACAACGCCAACGACGGCTCCGACGACAACGAACATCGCGGCGTGGGCAGCGGTGTCGTGATCGTCGACAGCGGCATCATCCTGACCAACCTGCACGTCGTGGCCGGCGCGAAGCGCATCAAGGTCACGTTCGCCACCGGCCTCGAGTCGGAGGCGACGATCACCGGCGTCTACGCCGAGCACGACCTGGCGGTGTTGAAGGCCAAGAGCATCCCCGACGACCTGCCCGCCGCGACGATGCGCTCCACCGGCGACCTGCGCCCCGGCGACCATGTGATCGCGGTCGGGTTCCCGTTCGGCATCGGGCCTTCGGTGTCTTCCGGCGTGGTGTCGGGCCTGAAGCGCGAATTCCGCTCGCCCGAAGGCGACCGGGTGCTGACCAATCTGATCCAGTTCGACGCCGCCGCGAACCCGGGCAATTCCGGCGGGCCGCTGGTGACGCTCGACGGCGCCGTGGTGGGCATCGTCACCGCCATCCTGAACCCGTCGCGCCAGCGTGTCTTCATCGGCATCGGTTTCGCCGTGCCGATCGAAAACGCGGCCAATGCCGCCGGCATGCCGCCGTTCTGAACCCGCGCGTTTCGGTCCCGATGCAGCACGACTCCTTTCGCGCCCCTTCCACGCCCCATCAACTCCCCCCGCCATTCATGGACCACCACCCTTCCACCGGCGCCGCCGCTTCGACCCTGATGGAGAGCGTGCTCTACGAGGTGAAACGCATCGTCGTCGGCCAAGACCGGTTCCTCGAACGTGTGATGGTCGCGCTGCTCGCGCAGGGCCACCTGCTGGTTGAAGGGGTGCCGGGTCTGGCAAAGACCTTGACCGTGAAAACGCTCGCTGCCACGCTGCGAGGCAATTTCAAGCGCATCCAGTTCACGCCCGACCTCGTACCCGCCGACCTGGTGGGCACACGCATCTACAGCCCGCGCACAGGAGACTTCAGCACTTCGCTCGGGCCGGTGTTCACGAACCTGCTGCTGGCCGACGAAATCAACCGTGCGCCGGCCAAGGTGCAAAGCGCCTTGCTCGAAGTGATGCAGGAGCGCCAGGTCACGATCGCCGGTGAGACGCACAAGGTGCGCGTGCCTTTCTTGGTGATGGCGAGGCAAAGCCCGATCGACAGCGTCGGC
>JANOLA010000223.1:0-3038 GCA_031419535.1 Burkholderiales bacterium
TCATCCAGCGCCGCATAAGTCGCCAGCGTCGGCACGAGCCACACGCCCTCTTGCTTCATCAGCCTGGCCGTGGCCTCGTCGATCAGGTTGCCGTGCTCGATGCTGCGCACCCCGGCTTGCACCGCGCGCGTCACGGCGCGTGGCGAATAGGCGTGGGCCATCACGTACAGGTTCGCGGCCTGCGCTTCCTCGACGATCGCGCGCAGCTCTTCCATTGAATACTGCGTCCCGTCGATCGGGTCGGTAGGGCTGGCGATGCCGCCGCCCGCCATCACCTTGATCTGGTTCGCGCCGTTGCGCACCTGCTCGCGCACCGCGCGGCGCACCTCGCCCACGCCGTCGGCAATGGCGCCGAACAGGCCCAGGCCCGCGCAGGTGCAGAACATTTCGCGCGTGCCCTTCGGGCGCGCATCGGCGTGGCCGCCGGTTTGCGTGATCGGCCAGCCGGCGATGAACAGGCGCGGGCCCTGGAACAGGCCGCGTTCCACCGCTTCTTGCAGGCCGAAGTCGGCGCCGCAGGCGTCGCGAACGCTCGTGAAGCCGCGTTGCAGCATGCCTTCCATCACGCCCTTGCTTTCGGCCGTGATCAGCGACGGCGGCGTTGCTGACAGGCGCAGGATGTCGTGCGTCACCGCCATCACGTGCACATGCGCGTCGATCAGCCCCGGCAGCACGACCCGCCCGGCAGCGTCAATCACATTCGCGTCGGCGAATGTGCGCGGCTCGCTCGTCACTTCGACAATCGTGTCGCCTTCGATCACCACCGTGCTGGCGTCTTGCAATACGCCGCGCGCCGAATCGAAGACTCGGGCGTTGATGACCGCCGTGCGGCGCTGCATCGCGGTTTACGCCAAGGCGAGGCGAACCCGCGCCGCGCCCAGTTCGCGAGCCAGGCGCTCAATCAGCACACGCGCCGGTACCACCTGCTTCACCGCGCCGATGCCCTGCCCGCAGCCCCAGATGTCTTTCCACGCCTTGGTCGCGTCGCCCGCGAAATTCATCTTCGTCGCGTCGCTGTCTGGCAATTTGTCGGGGTCCAGCCCGGCGTTGCGGATCGAGCCCTTCAGGTAGTTGCCGTGCACGCCGGTGAAAAGGTTGCTGTAGACGATGTCGTCGCTGCTGCTGTCGACGATCATCTGCTTGTAGGCCTCGATCGCGCGCGCTTCCTCGGTGGCCACGAAGGCCGAGCCGATGTAAGCGAAGTCAGCGCCCATCGCCAGCGCGGCGAGCACGGCGTTGCCGTTCGCGATGGCGCCGCTGAGCGCGAGCGGCCCGTCGAACCATTCGCGAATTTCCTGCACCAGCGCGAGCGGATTCTTCACGCCGGCGTGGCCTCCCGCGCCAGCCGCGACCGCGATCAAGCCATCGGCGCCCTTCTCGATCGCCTTGCGCGCGAAGCGATTGTCGATGATGTCGTGCAGCACCACGCCGCCCCAGCCGTGCACCGCGTCGTTCACGTCGACACGCGCACCGAGCGAGGTGATGACGATCGGCACCTTGTACTTGGCGCACACCGCCATGTCGTGGTCCAGCCGGTCATTGCTCTTGTGCACGATCTGGTTGATCGCGAACGGCGCGATGCGCTGCTGCGGATGCGCGCGCAGGTACGCGGCGAGCCCTTCCGTGATTTCCGCGAGCCATTCGTCGAGCTGCGCCGCCGGCCTCGCATTGAGCGATGGCATCGAGCCCACCACGCCGGCCGTGCACTGCGCGATCACGAGCTTCGGGTTGCTGACGATGAACAGCGGCGCGCCGATGATCGGCAGCGGCAGGTCTTGCAGAACGGGCGGCAGGGGCATGGGTGATTTGCTCTCGCGAGAGACGTGAGGTCAATGAGGCGTGAAGCGCGTCGCTGCGAAAGGGTCCGAGCGAACGCCGGGGAAGGTTCAGAACGACTCGAGCGCAAGCGCCGTCACGCTGTCGGCGCCTTCGACGATCGCGTCGCGCATGCCCGGCACCTTGCTCAGAATGTGGTCGGCGTAGAACTGCGCCGTCGTGACCTTGGCGCGCAGGAACGCCGCGTCGCCAACTCCCCGTTGCAGTTGATCGAGCGCGACGATCAGGGCCCGCGCCGTCTGCCAACCGGCCACCGTGTTGCCGGCGAGCATCAGGTAAGGCACCGAGCCCGCGAACACCGCATTCGGATCGGTCTTCGACGCACCGGCAATGAACTCCACCACCTGCTCGAAGGCCAGCCGCGCCGCGCGCAGGCGCTTGAGCATGGTGCGCGCGGCCGCGTGATCGAGCTTGCCGAGATCGCCTTCCGTGGCGGCGATCTGCGCCGCGATTCCCTTCGCGGTGCGCCCGCCGTCGCGCGCTGTCTTGCGCCCGACCAGATCATTCGCCTGGATCGCCGTTGTGCCTTCGTAGATGGTGAGGATGCGCGCGTCGCGCAGGTATTGCGCGGCGCCGGTTTCCTCGATGAAGCCCATGCCGCCGTGCACCTGCACGCCCAGGCTCGCGACCTCGATGCTCATCTCGGTGCTGTAGCCCTTGATCAACGGCACCAGGAATTCGTAGAACGCCTGATTCTCGGCGCGCGTGGGGGCGTCGGGGTGGTGGTGCGCGGCGTCGAAGGCCGACGCGCCCACCAGCGCCATCGCGCGGCAGGCTTCGGTGTAGGCGCGCATCGTCATCAGCATGCGGCGCACGTCGGGGTGGTGAATGATCGGCCCGCTGCCGGGCAGCGAGCCGTCCACCGGGCGCGACTGGATGCGCTCGCGCGCGAACGCCGCCGCTTTCTGGTACGCGCGCTCGGCGATCGCGATGCCCTGCACGCCCACGGCGTAGCGCGCCGCGTTCATCATGATGAACATGTAGTCGAGGCCGCGGTTCTCTTGGCCGACCAGGGTGGCCACGGCACCGGGTCCGGTGCCGTTCCCATCTTTCGCCGCCAGACCATCGCCGAACTGCATCACCGCTGTGGGGCTCGCCTTGATGCCGAGCTTGTGTTCGATGCTCACGCAATACGCGTCGTTGCGCGCGCCCAAACTGCCGTCGGGCAAGACCCGGAACTTCGGGCAGATGAACAGGCTGAT
>JANOLA010000224.1:0-8053 GCA_031419535.1 Burkholderiales bacterium
CCATGCCGATCAGCAGCACCGGGCGCCTGCCGAAGCGGTCAGCCAGCGGGCCGCAGATCAACTGCGCGACGCCGAAGGCGATGATCAGCGCCGATAGCGTCAACTGCGTCGCCGCGACGCTCGCCACCAGGTCTTGCTGCAAGTTGGGCAGCGCGGGAAGGTAGAGGTCGGTCGTGATCGGTTGGATGCCGAGCAACAGCACCAGCGCGGTCACCACCGTCGAGGGCGTCATCGCGACTGCTGCCTTGCGCGCCGGATTCGGCTTCGCGGCAGGCGCTGGGCTCATGGTCTGACCGCCCCCAGGGCCGGGCCAGCCCGTCCCGCCCCCCGTGGGGGACTGAGTAGCCCGGCAAAGCCGGATCTCCTCAGGAGCCTTCGGTGGGTCTTTGCCACCCGGTCTACTCGAACGTCTCGTCAGCGGCCAGGTAGCGCCACTGGCCGACGGGCAGGTCGCCGAGCACGACCTTGCCGATGCGCACACGCTTCAGCCCCAGCACGCGCAAGCCCACGGCTTCGCACATGCGGCGGATCTGCCGCTTCTTGCCTTGCTGCAGCACGAAGCGCAGTTGATCGTCGTTGAGCCACTCCACCCGCGCCGGGCGCAGCGCCTCGCCGTCGAGCTCCAGGCCGTGGCGCAAGCGCTCGAGCGTGCTGGGCGGTATCGCACCGGGCTCAGCCGCCTCCACCCGCACCAGGTACTCCTTCTCGATGCTGCCGCCTTCGCCGATGAGTTGCTTGGCCAGGCGCCCGTCTTGCGTCAGCACCAGCAGGCCCACCGAGTCGATGTCCAGCCGCCCTGCGGGCACGAGGTGGCGCACATGCTCGAGCTTGAACTGAAGCGTGCTTTGGTCGTCGCGCCAGCGGTTTTGCGGCGTGACGAGCACGAGTGCGGGTTGGTAGCCGTCTTCGGCCTGGCCGCTCACAAAGCCGATCGGCTTGTTGACGAGCACGCTGACGCGGCGTGCCTGCTCGCCTTTCGCGCGCGAGTCGAGCGTGACGGTCTGGCCGGGCATCACGCGCGAGCCGAGTTCGTTGACGACATGTCCGTCGACGCGCACCCAGCCTCGGGCGATCCATTCGTCGGCCTCGCGCCTCGACGCCAGGCCGAGCTCGCTCATGCGCTTGGAGACGCGCATCGAGCCTGGGGCATGGTTCGACGCTGCTGCGTCTTCCTGAGCCGGCGCAGGACCTTCGCGGCGCATCGGGCGCGGCGGGGCCGTGCCTCGGCCCAAACCACTGCCGCCGCCGCGCACCGGCGCGCGCTTGCGCCCGGTCGAGCCGGGAGCGTCCGGGTGCGGTGCGCCGGCTTTCAATTTCAACGTGGCCATGCTGCGGCTCAGGTGTTCAAACCGAACAGCTCGCGCAACGCTTCGCGGTAGAGGTGCTGGCCTTTGCCGTTGGTGTTGTAGTGCGTACCGCCTTCGACGAGCACGAAGCGCTTCGGCTCGGGCGCTCGCTCGTACAGCGCGCGCCCGAGCTCGGGGCGCACCAACGCGTCATCGGCGCCGTGCACCACGAGGATCGGCATGCGCACGCGGTTCACCTTCCCGGCGGAGTCGAAGCGCTGCGTGATCAGCGGCGTGATCGGCAGCCAGCCCCAGCGCATCGACTGGAACACATCGGGGATCGAGGTGAACGTGCCTTCGACGATCAGGCCTTTCGAGTCGTCGACCTCGGTCGCGAGCTGCACCGCGATCGCGCCGCCGAGCGAGTGGCCGAAGATGTAGCGGTCGCGCCCGGGGTGCTCGCGCGCCAGCCAATTCCAGGCGGCGCGTGCGTCTTCGTAGACCAGCGCTTCCGAGGGCAGCTCGTCGCTGCTCTTGCCGAAGCCGCGGTAGTCGACCGCGAGCACGCCGAAACCGAGTTGCTGCATCTGACGGATGCGAAACGCGCTGCCCGCCACGTTGCGCCGCGCGCCGTGCAGGTAGAGCAACAGCGGCGCGCGCGCATCCTCGGCGGCGAGCCAGAGCGCGTGCAACTTGACGCGCGTGCCGCTTCCCGCGGATTGATGCTCGATCCACACGTCTTCCATGCCGAGCGTCTGCGTCTCCGACCAGGGCTGTGCCTGCGAGGGCATGAAGATCCACTTGCGCTGCTGGATCTCGAGGCTTTGGCAGCCCGCGAGCAGCGCGAACAGGCAGGCGGCCGACACCCACCATGGCCAGACGCGGCGCTGCGCGGGCGAACGTACAAGTTTCATGGTGGTGTTGCTCCTGCTTCGCGTGCCGGGCCGCGGTTACTGGCCACGCCAGAACATGCGGTCCAGCTCTTTGATGCCGATCTGGCGCCAGGTGGGTCGGCCGTGGTTGCACTGGTCGGCGCGTTGCGTGCGTTCCATGTCGCGCAGCAAGGCGTTCATTTCTTCGAGTGTCAACTTGCGGTTCGCGCGCACCGCGCCGTGGCACGCCATCGTCGACAGAATCCGGTCGCGCGCGCGCTGCACGACGTGGCTGGCCTCGAATTGCCCAAGCTCGGCGAGCACGCTGCGCACCAGCTCAACCACATTGCCGCCACTCAGCGCCGCGGGCTGCGAACGCACCGCCAGTGTGGTCGCGCTCAAGGGCGCGACGTCCAGGCCGAGCTGCATCAGCTCCGCGGCTTGCGCCTCCACGGTCGCGATCTCTTGCGCGGTGGCGGCAAACGTCACCGGGATCAGCAAGGGCTGCGCCTCGATCGGCGCCGCGGCGCTGTTCGCCTTGAGCTGTTCGTAGACGATGCGCTCGTGCGCCGCGTGCATGTCGACGATCACCAGGCCTTGCGCGTTCTCGGCGAGCACGTAGATGCCGGCGAGTTGTGCGATGGCCTTGCCGAGCGGCCAGGACTGCCCGTCGTCGTTCGCGGGAAGCGCTTCAGTGGGACGCGCTTGCGTGGGACGCGCCTGTGTCGGGTGCACTTGCGTGGGCTGCGTTTCACCGCGCAAGGTTAACGCCGGCTCGGCCGGGGTGACGTGCCAAGCGGCGCGCGGCTCGGCGACGTGCAGGGCCGCGAGTTGCTGCAAGGCCAGCGTCGCCTGAGCCGGCGTCGCGCCCCACGCAGCGCCGCCGGCGCCCGCGCCCGCCGCATGTTTCGCGCCGGACTGTGCCGGCAACGATCCCGCACGCGACGCCGCGAGCGCGCTGCTCACCGCGCTGCGCACCGCGTGGTGCACCTCGCGCGAGTCGCGAAACCGCACCTCCACTTTCGTGGGGTGCACGTTCACGTCGACGCGTTCCGGCGCGATCGAGATGAACAGCACGTACGCCGGCTGGCGCGCACCGTGCAGCACGTCTTCGTAGGCGGAGCGCACGGCGTGGGCAATGAGCCGGTCGCGCACATAGCGGCCGTTCACGTAGACGTACTGCTGGTCGGCGCGCGCGCGTGCCGCTTCGGGCAAGCCCGCGAAGCCGCCCACGCTCAGCGCACCGGTGTGCAGCGCGAGCGGCACGCTTTGCGCGATGAAGTCCGCGCCCAGCACGTCGTGCACGCGCTGCCGAGCCGGCGCGCGGCGCCACTGGAACACCACCTTGGCGTCGTGCCAGGCTGAAAAGTCGACATCGGGGCGCGCCAGCGCGTGGCGCCGCACTGCTTCGATGCAATGGGCGAGCTCGGTCGCATCCGTCTTCAGGAACTTGCGCCGTGCCGGCGTGCTGAAGAACAGTTCGCGCACCTCGACGGTGGTGCCGGTGGCGCGCGCCGCGGCCTGCAATTCGCCGCTGCGCGCGTCCAGGCGATGCGCATGCGCGGACTGCGCCGTGCGGCTCGTCAGTTGCACCTCGGCAACCGAACAGATGGCGGCCAGCGCCTCGCCGCGAAAGCCCATCGTTGCCACCGCTTCGAGGTCGGTCAGCGAGGCGATCTTGCTCGTCGCATGGCGGCGCAACGCGAGCGCGAGTTCGGCTTGCTCGATGCCTTCGCCGTCGTCTTCGACGATCGTCGAGCGAACCCCGCCGCCGACCCACTTGACGCGGATGTCCGTGGCGCCGGCATCGAGCGCGTTGTCGACCAGCTCGCGCACCACTGACGCCGGCCGCTCCACCACTTCGCCCGCGGCGATCTGGCTCACGAGCTCGTCGTCGAGTTCGCGGATCGGGCGGCGCGCGCGGGGTTCAGGGTCGCGGTTCATTCGACGATTGTAGGAAGCTGGGCAATTCCAGCGAAATCCAGCGAATTTCAACGATCGGCACCGCTGAACGCACGGGGATAATCGCGCGCATGGACATCCTTGGCCTCTTGCTCGACTTCGTGCTTCGCATCGACGTGCACCTCGCGACTTTCGTGCAGACCTATGGGCAATGGGTCTACGCGCTGTTGTTCGCGATCGTCTTCGTCGAGACCGGCCTCGTGATCATGCCGTTCCTGCCCGGCGACTCGCTGCTGTTCGTCGTGGGAACGATGTGCGGCGCCGGGCTGATGGATTTGCCGCTGTCGTTCGTCTTGCTCACGGCGGCGGCGATCATCGGCGACCAAACGAATTATTCGATCGGGCGCTACTTCGGCCCGAAGGTGTTTCAGTGGGAGAACTCGCGCTGGTTCAACAAGCGCGCTTTTGATCAGGCGCACGCGTTCTACGAGAAGTACGGTGGTATCACGATCGTGCTGGCGCGTTTCCTGCCGTTCGTGCGCACCTTCGCGCCCTTCGTCGCGGGCGTCGCGGAGATGACACGCAGCAAGTTCACGGCCTACAACATCGGCGGCGCCATCGCCTGGGTCGGCAGCCTGACGCTGGCCGGCTACCTGTTCGGCAACATCCCGTGGGTCAAGCAGAACCTGGAGAAGATCATCTGGGCGGCGATCATCGTGCCGGGCTTGCTCGTCTTCATCGGGGCGTGGCGCGCGCGGGGCAGATCGGTGGCTTGATTCCCGCGTGTTCCCGGGTGCTCCCGGGTGACAACCAGCGAGCCCGGTGGCACCGGAGGCAAAGACTGTGTATATTCACAGTATGCCGCAGCCCGCCCCCAAGACAATTGCTATCCATGCACTCGGCCCCGGGCCGGTTTCATTCAAGGGGCGCGGCACGGCCTGGGCGATCCCGCACCGCTTCAGCCGCGATGCCAGCGAACCCTTCGACGATGGTTGGGGCACGTTAGAGCAGCACGCGCACGAAGAACATCTTCCACAGCGCACCCAGATCATCGAGGAGCGCGCGAAAGCGATTCTCGCGAGCAACGACTCGCCCGACATCGCGTTTGATCTGTCGATCAACCCTTATCGCGGCTGCGAACACGGCTGCGTGTACTGCTTTGCGCGGCCGACGCACAGCTACCTGAACCTGTCGCCGGGACTGGACTTCGAGACGCGCATCGTCGCCAAGGTGAACGCCGCGCAGCGCCTGCGCGAAGCGTTCGCGAGCCGCGCTTACGAGCCGGCGATGCTCAATCTCGGCTCTGCCACCGACGCCTACCAGCCGGTGGAGCGCAAACTCCGCATCACGCGCGGCATCGTCGAAGTGTTGTCCGAATGCAGCCACGCGTTTTCGCTCGTCACCAAGTCGTCGGGCGTGGAGCGCGACCTCGATCTGCTGGCGCCGATGGCGGCGCGTGGCCTGGTGGCGGCGTATGTGTCGATCACGACGCTGGATCCCGAACTCGCGCGCATCCTGGAACCTCGGGCCGCTTCGCCGCAGCGCCGGCTGCGAACGATTGAGACGCTGGTTCAGGCGGGCGTGCCGGTGGGCGTGAGCGTGTCGCCGGTGATCCCATTCATCAACGAGCCCGAACTCGAGCGCATTCTCGAAGCCGCGGCGCGCTCGGGTGCGAGCCGCGCGTTCAGCATCGTATTGCGCCTGCCGTGGGAGGTGAACCCGATCTTCCAGCAGTGGCTGGAAACGCATTTCCCGCAACGTGCCGCGCGCGTGATGGCGCGCGTGCGCGAGATGCGCGGCGGGCGCGACTACGACGCGCGCTTCGGCTCACGCATGGTCGGCCAGGGCGTGTGGGCGACGCTGCTGCGGCAGCGTTTTGAGAAGGCCGCGGCGCGGCTCGGAATGAACCGCGAGCGTGTGCCGTTGGACTTGTCGCAGTTCCGCAAGCCGCAACTCGGGCCGCCGAGCCCGCAGCGCGACCTGTTCACGTGAGTTGTTGGTGCTCCTTCTCCCGCTGGCGGGAGAGGGTGGGGGTGAGGGCCTGTGCGCACGATATGCCTCAACGCGCGCGACACGGCGCGTAAGCGTCCAGCTCGCGCCGGTACTCCGCAGCGGCAATCCCCAGGCTGCCGAGCACGGTGTGGAACAGATGGTCGTGCGACAGCGGCTCGGCACGGCGCGCGTGCAGACACAGCCAGTTCAGGTTTTGCGATGCACGCGTTCCGGTGGACCACCAGCCGACCCAGGGCACATGGGTCTGCTCGCGCGGCGCGAAGGCGTAGGGCAGACCGTGCAAGTAAAGGTTGTTCTCTCCCAGCGACTCGCCATGGTCGGAAACGTAGAGCATCTCGGCGTCGAACTTTGCCGGCTTGCCTTGCAGCCACGTGATCAATGCGGCGAGCACATGGTCGGTGTAGGCGATCGAGTTGTCGTAGGCGTTGCCGAGCGACTCTGCGGCGCATTGCTGAAGCACATTCGTCGTGCACTCGGGCTGGAAGGGTTTGCGCTGCGGCGGCGAGCGCTTGTAGTACGCCGGGCCATGGCTGCCCATCTGGTGCAGCACGAGCAAGACGCCGCGCGCACGCTGCTCGGCGGGCAGCGCCTCCAGGCGCGCGTCCAGGCCGTGCAGCAGCGCTTCGTCGAAACACTCCCCGTCGTTGCACAGCTCGGCCGGAAGTGGCTGCGCGCCGGCCGCGGCGTGGTGCGCGAAGGCATTGGGCACGCGCTCGCAAAGGCCCTTGCAGCCCGACTGGTTGTCGAGCCACAGGACGGCCATGCCGGCGCGCTGTACCAGGTCGAGCAGGTTCTCGCTGTCGTGCTGGCGCGAATCGAAGCCAACGCGTCCGAGGTGCGAGAACATGCACGGCAGCGAGGTCGCAGTGCTGGTTCCGCACGAGCTGACGTTGCTGAAACTCAGCACCTCGTGGCGCGCGAGTTCGGGGTTCGTCGGGCGCGCATAGCCGTTCAAGGAAAAGCGATCGGCGCGTGCCGTTTCGCCGACCACCAACACGAACAGCGGCGCACGCCCGCCGCGCGGCAAGACGCGCGCGTCCAGGCCAATCGGCAGGGCTAAGCCGGCGGGGCGCGCATTCGCCTGGAAACCGAGCACGCCCAGGCCATAAAACGAGTTCAGCGGGTTGATCAAGAAACGCAGGGACTTGTGGTTGCGCATCGTCGCCGACAGGTCGGCAAAGGTGGCGAGCATGAGCAGCGCGGTGGCCACCATCGATAGCAAGAACACCAAGGCGTTGCGCCACAGCTGTGAGGGGATGCCGATGCGCTTCATCGGCAGCCACGGAAACGCCAGCATCGGTACGCCGGCCAGGATCAACAGGCTTGCGAACAACCTCCAACTCAGCAGGTCGCCGGCTTCGGAGACGTTGGTCTGCAGCACGTTGGTCAGCATCGTCGAATCGATGACGACGCCATAGGTTCCCATGAAATGGGCGCCGGCCGCCGCAGAAATCAGGAACACGCCGATGGCAGGCTTGACGCTGCGCGCGAATGCCGCGAGCACCAGCAGCGCGAACAGCAGCAGCGTCAGCATCAGGCCCAAACAGGCGATGAACCAGGCGCCGCGAAGCGTTGCCATTTCGGGCAGGCGCAGCAGCGCTTGCCAAAGCGGCCAGTTTCCAAACGTCGCGATCCACAGGCTCGCCGCGCCGGCCAGCAACAGCGGGTTGATGCCGCTGGTCTCGGCTCGCAAGTTCGGCAAGGGGGTGGGTTTTCGCATGGGCCGAATTTTCGGCGCGCCGGGTAACTGGACCAGGACAGGAACAGGACAGGAACGGGCTACTTGAAGATGCCCTTCACGCGGTCTGCCCACGACTTGCTCGTCGGCGAGTGGCGCTCGCCGCCCTTGTGAAACGACTCGTCGAGTTCCTTCAACAGCTTGCGCTGGTGCTCGGTGAGCTTGATCGGCGTCTCGACGCTG
Organism: Burkholderiales bacterium; assembly: GCA_031419535.1. GTDB lineage: Bacteria > Pseudomonadota > Gammaproteobacteria > Burkholderiales > Burkholderiaceae_C > JAEMQF01. Next base: position 7,995 of record JANOLA010000224.1, read on the forward strand.
ACGTGGCAATACAGGTCGCCGGGGTAGCTGGAGCGCACGCCGCGAATGCCCTTGCCGCG
>JANOLA010000225.1:0-3963 GCA_031419535.1 Burkholderiales bacterium
GCGCAGCGACACTTTGTCGCCCGGCGTCAGCAGGCCGGTGATCAACTGGGTGCGCAGTTGCGCCAACACCTGGGCGCCCAAGGTCTCATTCATGGACTTGACGGGTGGCATGGATCGGCCGCGATTCCCCCTCACCCCAGCCCTCTCCCGCAAGCGGGAGAGGGAGCAGAACCGGCCCATGAATGAGACCTTGGGCGCCCAGGTGCTGGCGCAATTGCGCACCCAGTTGATCACTGGCATGCTCGCGCCCGGCGACAAAGTGTCGCTGCGCACGCTGGCGCTGCAGCTCGGTGTGTCGATGCAGCCGGTGCGCGACGCCGTGGCGCGCCTGGTGGCGGAGCGCGCGCTCGAGGTCACGCCCAAGCGTTCGGTGCAGGTGCCGCTGATGTCGCTGCCGCAGTTCCGTGAGTTGACAATCATTCGATTGGGAATCGAGGGCTTCGCCGCCGAGCAGGCGGCGATCCGCCATGGCGGCGCCGAGGCAGCCGCATTGCGCCGCTTCGAGGCGACGTTTCGGCGCGAGAGCGAGCGCCGCACGCCCGATGTGGACGCGGCGATCGTCGCGAACGCGAACCTGCACTTTGCGTTGTACCGCGCCGCCGGAATGCCCGCGCTGGTGGCGATCATCGAAGGCCTGTGGCTGCGCATCGGTCCGGTGCTGAACCTCGACTTGCGCGACGGCGAGAACCGGCTGGTGAGCGGCGTCGCCGCGCGCTGCCTCGCGGCGCTGCTGGCGGCGGTGATGAACGGCGACGCGCGAGCCGCGCGCGCCGCGCTGCTCGAAGACATCGGCAACACAGCGGCGTTCATCGAGGCGCGCGGTGTGTTGCCGTCGGGTTGATCGTTCTGGGAGGCGACATGGATCTGGAACTGAGTGGTTCGCGCGTGATGATTTCGGCCGGCGCCAACGGCATCGGCTTGGCGCTCGCGCGTGCGTTCGTGCGCGAGGGTGCGCGTGTCGCGGTGTGCGACGTTGACTCGGCGGCGCTCGAGGCACTGCGCAACAGCGATCCGCTGCTGCACGCCACGAAGTGCGACGTGGCGCAGCGCGGCGAAGTCGCGAACTGGTTCAGTGCCGCGCTCGCGCATCTGGGCGGCCTGGATTGCCTGGTCAACAACGCCGGCATCGCCGGACCCACTGGCAAGGTCGATGCGATCGCGCCCGAGGAGTGGGACCGCTGCATCGCGGTGGATCTGACCGGCCAGTTCAACTGCGTGCGGCTTGCGGTGCCGGCGCTTCGCGCATCGAACAACGCCAGCATCGTCAACGTCTCGTCGCTCGCCGGGCGCCTGGGCTTTGCGCTGCGCACGCCGTACGCGGCGGCGAAGTGGGGCGTGATCGGCCTGATGCGTTCGCTCGCGGTGGAGCTCGGCCCAGACAAGATCCGTGTCAATGCGCTGCTGCCGGGCATCGTGGCCGGAGAGCGCCAGCAGCGCGTGCTGAACGCGAAGGCGCAGGCGCGTGGCGTGTCGTTCGAAGAAGTCGAGAAAGCTGCGTTCGCCGGAACGTCGATCAAGGACTATGTGACCGCCGATCAACTGGCCGACTACGTGGTCTACCTGTCCAGCCCGCGCGCCGCCACGATCTCCGGGCAGGCGCTGTCGGTGTGTGGCGACACGAATATCTTGAGTTGAACCCACGCCCAGGCGGCGTCTCCCCCAATTGCCGGCGCTTCGCGAACGTGCTACGTTGGCTCGCGCCGTCAGTCGTTCTGGCAAGAGCGCCGGTCGCGCATCTCGATTACGCCCCTTCAACCTGGAGGAACCCATGCCGATTCGAACTGCAACCCTCAGACACAAGATCGAGCACAACGGCGCGAGGCTGCACGCCGCGATGATGGCGCGCGCCCAGTCGCGCGGCGCGGATGGCGTGATCATGGAGGAAGAGCAGGCCCTGCTCGACGAACGCCGTGCGTTGAAAGAAGAGAGGGCGAAGCGCCAGGCGCAGGCGCTCATGCCCAAGGCCAAGCCGGTGCCGGTGGTGAAGCAAGCCAAACCCAAGCTGCCCAAGGCACCCAAGCCTGCGAAGGAAGACAAAGCCTCGAAGGATCACGCCAAGGATGCGAAAGACGCCAAGCCGCATCACAAGGGCCCGCACCTGTCGCGCACCGAACTGCACGCGAAGAAGGCCGAGGCGCTGAAGGCGGCCGAGCAGGCAGCTAAGAAGTCCGCCGCGGCGAAGAAGGCGCTCAAGAGCTGAGGCAACGCTGGGTACGCCCCCTCGAGGGGCTTGCTCAGCGCCGCTCGACTGCTGGGTTGGTGGCGCCGCTGCGCGCCCTTGGTTCAGGCCCCCAGCAACTGCCCGCCGTCCACGGCAATCGTCTGGCCGTTGATCCAGCGCGCGTGGTTTGAGGCGAGGAACAGCGCGACTTCGGACACTTCGTCGAGTGTGCCCAGGCGGCCGAACGGAATCCTTCGAGAATGCTCGACTAGGGCGGGGCTTGGTTCAGGCGCCGCTTCTTCCCCGTGCCGCCCCCGCGCACATGGCGATGGCGCGCCCGAGGACTCGCTGTCATGCCCAAGTGCGCTAAGCTCCTGCACCACTTGCAAGATCGCACCATGCTGTCGCCCGGTCACGTTCAAGCCATCGCCAAGCGCATCGCCGCGGCCGCGCACTCGCCGCTGAAGGTGATCGTGTTCGGCTCGTATGGGCGTGGCGACGCGACGGAAGACTCCGACCTCGACCTCCTGGTTGTCGAGCGCGAAATTCCGGACCCGACGGCGGAGTACCTGCGCCTGCGTGACGTGGTGGGGCCGGTCGGCGTGGGCGTGGACCTGCTGCTGCTGATGCAGTCCGGGTTCGATCGACGCCGCGAGTGGGCCAGCAGCCCGGTCTACTGGGCGGCTCGCGAAGGGTTGGTGCTCTATGACGGCGAACGCGCGGCTTGACGATGCGAGACAACTGGTCGACGGGAGCCGTCGATTCGACCGCTTGACCCTGCACGGCCGCTGCCGCAAATCTCGATCGAACACTGGAGCTTGACATGAACCTGCGAACCATCGGTCTCATTCCCGCCTTGCTGGCCTGCGTGCTGGCGCAGCCCGTCGCAGCGCAGGCCCAACCGGCTGCGAAGGTGCATCGGCTCGGGATCTTTTCGTACTATTCGATGGCACCGAAGCGAACCATGCCTACGGACCAGGCATTCTTCGGCGGCCTGAGTCGGCTGGGCTATGTGGAAGGGAAAAACCTCGTGATCGAGGTTCGATCCACAGAGGGCAATTTCGAGCGTTTTGCTGACGTCGCTGCCGAGTTGGTGGCGCTCAAACCGGATGTCATCTGGGTGCCGGTCTGCGGCGCGCCACTCGATGCCGTCAGGCGTGCCACGCGCACGATCCCCATCGTCGTTGCGACGTGCACCGATGACATGGTCGCCTCCGGCATCGTCGCGAGCCTGGCACGCCCCGGAGGCAATGTCACCGGCCAGCAAAAGCTCACGCCGGAGTTGTCGATGAAACGCCTGGACCTGCTTAAGCAAGTGGCCCCCGGCGCTGCGCGTATCGCGGTGCTCTGGGATCCGGGCTACTCCGACTTCGCGGCCGACTGGAAGGCGTTGCGCGGGGCGGCCCAGGTCTTGGGTGTGACCCTCTTGCCGATCGAGGCGCGTGGGCCAGAGCAGTGGGAGGCTGCATTTGCCGCCATCGGAAGCCAGCGTGCCCAGGGCCTGATGACGATGCAGGACGCGACACCTACCTCAACGCGCAACGGCTTGTCGATCTTGCAGCGCGCAGTCGGCTTCCCGCCATCTTCCCGTACCACGTGAATTCGAACGCCGGCGGCCTGATGTCCTATGGCGTGAACGTCCCTGACATGTTCCGCCACTCCGCGACCTTCATCGACAGAATCCTGAAAGGCGCCAAGCCCGGCGACCTGCCGGTGGAGCAGCCGACGCGCTTCGAGATGATCGTGAACCTGAAGACCGCGAAGGCGCTCGGCATCACGATTCCGCAGTCGATGTTGCTGCG
>JANOLA010000226.1:0-10598 GCA_031419535.1 Burkholderiales bacterium
AACCCGTACATAGAACCACTCCTTTTACCGGCTGTCTGACTGAACGCGGGGGAAAGGGTTTTATGGGCACCAACCGGTGCCCCCTTAGCCCTATTAATGGCGAAACGCCTCGATCGTATCGACCCGCGCCGCGCGGCGCGCCGCGAAGTAGCCGAACAGCACGCCGATGCCGGCGGAGAACACGAACGACAGCAGGTTGATCGACGGGTTGAACAGGAACGGCACGTCCATCACCTGCGCCAGGCCGATCGCCGCTCGACAACTTTCGGCGCGCGATGAGCGCGAGCATGGCCGGGCGCGGCTATCGCGTCGGGTAAGAGGTTGAGAGTCCTTCGATCATGCCCGCTCATCACGCCAGAAGGCGCCCGCTCGTCGTTGCAAATGCTCGCCATAGCCCGGGCTATGACTGCGCTTTGCGCCTAGATCGGCCACGTTCTGGCGTGCTGCTCGGGCACGCCCGAAGAACTCTCAGCCTCTGAAAGGGGACATTCCATGCCGATCCCGACCGACGTGACGAAGTTCGACGCCGCGCTGTGCGAGGCGGCGTTGCTGTTCCTGACGGCGTCAATGCCTGTCACCGCGGCCCAAGTGCCGCGGCCGCCGGGTGCGTCGCACGCCGTGCCGCCGCAGCCACCCGTGCAGCACCGCGCCGTGCCACTGCGGCCACCTGGAGATCGGCACGCGCTGCCGCAGCGCCCTCCTGCCAACCGCTGGCTCGACAACGCGCATGGTCAGACGCGCTACTACCCGCGCTCGGGGTTTCGCGATCACGCGCTGCCGGGCCACCCGCCGCCGATCGTCTGGCGCGGCTCGAACTACTGGTTCTGGTCGGGCGTGTGGTACGCGCCCGGGCCGGGCGGCTACGTCGTGGTGCGCCCGTCCTACGGCGTGGTCGTCACCGACCTGCCGCCGTTTCGCACCACGGTGACGATCGCCGGCATCACCTACCTGTACCTGAACGGCGTGTACTACCGTGAAAGGACCGAGGCTGGCTACGAAGTCGTTGCGACGCCGGTGGCGGCGCTGGGAACCGCCAGCGGAGCGCCGGGGCGCCTGTACGTGTACCCGGCGCAGGCGCAGACGCAGACGGCCGAGCAACAGGCGACCGACGAGTACAAGTGCCACAGCTGGGCCGCGCAGCCAAGCGGCTTCGACCCCGCGCCCGCCGCCACCGGCCAGGCCGTCGATGCGGCGCGGCGCGCCGACTATGTGCGCGCGCAGACGGCGTGCCTCGAAGGGCGTAGCTACACGGTGCGCTGATTCGATTTCGCCCAGACCACGCCACCGGCTTGCGATCCTGACTGCCGCGGCTGCGCACATCGCCGAGCAACATTGCACGTTGTGCGGCCAAGGGGGCAGTGGGCGCCCAGTATCATTTCCCGCATGAACAGACGCGAAGCATTGGAAAAAATCGCCGTCGAGGCACGCCGCGGCGAACTTGCATTTCCGAGCAGCGTCGCCGTCGCGGCGCGGATTCGGCAAGCGCTCGACGATCCCGACTGCCACGTCGAGTCCGCCGCCAAGCTGATCCAGGCCGATCCCTTGCTTGCGGCTCGGGTGGTCGCGCTGTCCAACTCGGCGGCGTACCGGCGCGGTGACGCTGACATCACGAGCGTGGGCAGCGCGGTGTCGCGGCTCGGGTTTCGCACCGTGCGCACTCTCGCGGTGGCGCTGGTCGCGCGGCAGATGGCCGGCGCACCCACGCTGGCGCTGCACCGCGACCACGCCGCGCGCCTGTGGCAGCACACCGCGCATGTGGCGGCACTGTCGCGCATGCTGGCCAAGCGCGTCACGCGGCAGGACCCGGAAACCGCGTTGTTCGCCGGGCTGCTGCACGAAGTGGGCGCGTTCTACCTGATCTCGCGCGCCAAGGATTACCCGGTGTTGATCGACGGTGTGGTTGACGAGGCCGACGACGAAGTTGAAGCCGCGATCTCCGACGCGGTGCTTCAAACGCTGTCGGTGCCGGAAAGTGTGGCCTCGGCGCTGCGCATCGTCTGGGACGGCTACCTGACGCTGCCGCCCACGTCGCTGGGCGACACCGTGTTGCTGGCCAACGCGGTGGCGCCGGTGCTCTCGCCCTTCGTGCCTCGCGCCGACGCGGGCGACAAGGGCCCGGCCTCCGGCGTCGATATGGCGGTGGGCAAGGAGACGCTGGTCGATATCCTGCGGGAATCGGCCGAGGAAGTGAACTCGCTGACGAAGGCGCTGCAGGTTTAGCCAGGCCACTCGCCGCGCTTCGCCCTCACGAGGAACGCCGGGAGTACCAAGACGCGCCACCGGGCCCCGACGAGCCCGAGCCCACGCCTCGAAGTGGCGCCCGGCACAGGGTGCCTACACTCGCGCGATGCCATACGCCGCGCAGCCATCGACACCCGTCGCCGAAGCACCCCCTTGCGCCGCGGGCCGGGTGCGGCATCTGCGCCAGGTGCTGCTGTGGCCGCTGCGCCTGATGCCCGTGCCCGGCACTGAGGAGCGCCGCAAGCCCTGGAAGCTGCTGCGCGAAATGGGCGACGCCTCGCCGTGGCGCGAAGTGGTGGACGAATACAACGGCGACAGCGGCAGCTTCCACGAACGCCATTACAACGAGTTCGTCACCTTCCTGCCCTACGTGCAGCAGTTCCTGTACGGCGAAGGGCGCGCGCGGCGCGAGGTAGACGACGCCGGCACCGGCTCGCCGATGCGCGTGTTCCGGCGCCGCGACATCGCGCGCGTTCGCCTCACGTCGCCGGCCCAGCCCGCGCCGGTGCTGCTCGACATCGTGCACATCGATCTGTACTTCTTCTACGACGTCGATCTGGTGCTGCTCAACGTGGAAGTGGCCGGCGCGGATCTCGCCCTCTCGCAAGCGCAAGACCTGCTGTACCGCTTTGGCCGCGCCTACCCCGCCGGCTGGGATGCGCAAGGCCGGGCCCTGCACTGCATGAGCAACGTCGAGTGGCTCGACGCCGCCGGCACCGTGCTCGCCCAATCCGACGCGCAGCAGCGCGACGCGTTTCTCGCGCATGTGGCGGAGCACCGCGCGCCGCGTTTCGCCGCGCATTGGGCGTTTCTGCTCGAGCCGCTGGTCAGCGACCATTCCGGCAGCGCCGGCACGCTGCGCTTTCGACAGATCGAGTACTACCGCATGCCGTTGATGGCGTACCTGGCGCTCGACGACCCGCGCGCGCTGACGCGAGCCGACTTCATTCGCCTCGGCCTGGTGACCGCGGCCGCGGAATCCGCTGCCCCCGCCCCTGCCACCGGCACGGCCCACAACCCCTGCACCGCTCCCGCCGCAGACTCATCGGCCCAGCCGCTGCCCTACTCCGAACAGCATTTGAGCGATTTTGAGGCGCGCTTCTGCTACGACCGTTTCTGGGCCGAGGGCGGCGCGGCGCCGAACACACGCTACCTGTGCAGCGGCCAGTCGCTGGTCGTCGTGGGCGACGCGCGCAGCGAGTTCTACGGCTGCCGCGACCGCGGCGTGCTCGCGCAGTTCAGGCACCAGCACTTCCTGCTGTTCCTGATCGCGCACTTTCAGAAGGCCTCGCTGCTGATGTTCGCCGACCGGCTGGTCGAGGCGCTGAAGGGTTTGGAGGTGGCCGACCCCGCCAGCGTACGGCGCTTCAAGCGCGCGATCCGCGCCAGCTTCGAGGGCTTTCTGCGCTTCACGCACCGCTACTGGTTCCACGAGATTTCGGAACAGGCACAAGTGCGCGCACTGTACCGCCTGTGTGCCGACCACCTGGGCCTCGCGCCGCTCTACGCCGAAGTGAAAGAGCGCATCGGCGACATGAACGAATACCTCGACGCCGACAGCCTGCGGCGCCAGGCCAACACCGTGGTGCGCCTGACGGTGGTCACGATCTTCGGCCTGATCGGCACCGTGACGACGGGGTTCCTGGGCATGAACCTGATGGCCGAGGCCGACACGCCGCTGCCGCTGCGCATTGCCTACTTCAGCGTCGTGTTTGGCGCGACGACGGCGTTGACGATTTACACGATGGCCAAGTCCAAACGCCTGTCGGACTTTCTGGACGCTCTGTCGGACGAGCGTCTTTCGGCCTGGTCAAAACTCAAGGCGCTCGGCGCGGTGTGGCGGCGCGAGACCGGCTGAGGCCCGAGAACGAATGTTCTACGGCAGCAGCCCGCGGAACCCGCCGTTGTCAATGTCATAGTTCGGCAGACTCATCGACGCTGCGCTTCCCCCATGAGACCGTTTCGCGACCGAGAAGACGCCGCCCGGCAACTCGCGGATGCGCTTGCGCCTTGGCGCGGCAAGCACGCCGTCTTGTACGCGATTCCGCGCGGCGCGGTGCCGATCGCCGCGATCCTTGCCGATGAGCTCGACGCCGATCTCGACGTCGTGCTGACCCACAAGTTGGGCGCCCCCGGCAACCCGGAATACGCGGTCGGCGCGGTGGCCGAATCGGGCTGGAGCCACATCCAGTACCGCGGCGGCGACGTTGACGACGCCTACATCGAGCGCGAAACCGCCGCGCAGCTCGAGCGGCTGCGCGAGCGCCGCCGCAACTACGGTGCGGCGCGCGTGTCGGCCAAGGGACGGATTGCGATCGTCGTCGACGACGGCCTGGCCACCGGCGCGACGATGGTCGCCGCGCTGCACGCGCTGCGCGAGCAGCAGCCGTCGCGGCTGATCTGTGCCGTTCCGGTGGCCGCCGCCGACAGCCTGCGCCGAGTGCGCGCGCTCGCCGACGAGGTGGTGTGTCTGCGTGCGCCCGAGGACTTTCACGCGGTGGGCCAGTTCTACGACCACTTCGGGCAGGTCGACGATGCGCTGGTGATCACGACGCTGCACCGGGCGCGTACCGCGCCGCCTCCGACCAAGCATTGAACCCGCGAGTTTCGGCAACGGCCGAAACGCGGTGGCTCGCGGTGGCTCGCGGTGGCTCGCGGTGGCTCGCTTGGAACGAACGAGAGGGGCGAGTAGGATGGGCGCCGGCCGTTCAACCATCCAATTTCCGAAAGGGGCACCATGAGCGACACCGTCAAGTACCTTCTCGAAGAATCGCGCCTGCCGAAGAGCTGGTACAACATCCAGGCCGACCTCCCCACGCCCGCGCCGCCGGTCTTGCACCCGGGAACACACCAGCCAGTCGGCCCCGGCGACCTGGCGCCGCTGTTCCCGATGGAACTGATCATGCAGGAGGTGTCGACCGAGCGCCACATCGACATCCCCGAGCCGGTGCGCGATGTCTATCGCCAGTGGCGCCCGTCGCCGCTTTACCGGGCGCGCCGCCTCGAAGCGGCGCTGAAAACTCCGGCGAAGATCTACTACAAATACGAGGGCGTGTCGCCGTCGGGCAGCCACAAACCCAACACCGCCGTGCCGCAGGCGTTCTACAACCGGCAGGCCGGCGTGAACAAGCTCGTCACCGAGACCGGCGCCGGGCAATGGGGCTCGGCGCTCGCTTACGCCGGCCATGTGTTCGGCATCGACGTCCAGGTCTTCATGGTGCGCGTGTCGTACAACCAAAAACCCTATCGGCGCGCGCTGATGGAGACCTACGGCGCAAGCTGCATCGCGTCGCCGTCCGACCACACCGAGTCGGGCCGCGCGATCCTGAAGCAGCGCGCGGACCACCCGGGGAGCCTGGGCATCGCGATCTCCGAAGCGGTGGAAATCGCCGCGCAGCGCGACGACACCAAGTACGCGCTCGGCAGCGTGCTGAACCATGTGCTGATGCATCAGACGGTGATCGGCCAGGAAGCGATCGCGCAGATGGAAATGGCGGGCGACTACCCGGACGTGATCGTCGGTTGCACGGGAGGCGGCTCGAACTTCGCCGGCATCGTATTTCCGTTCCTCGGCCAGCAACTGCGCGGCGGCAAGAGGCTGCGCATCGTCGCGGTCGAACCGTCAGCGTGCCCGAGCCTGACGCGCGGCAAGTACGCCTACGACTTCGGCGACACCGCGCACCTGACGCCGCTGGCGAAGATGCACACGCTCGGCTCGACCTTCACGCCGCCGGGCTTTCACGCCGGCGGCCTGCGCTACCACGGCATGGCGCCGCTGGTGAGCCACCTGAAGGAACTGGGGCTGATCGAAGCGGTGGCGTACCAGCAGTTGCCGGTGTTCGAAGCCGGCGTGCAGTTCGCGCGCACCGAGGGCATCGTCCCGGCGCCGGAAGCGAACCACGCCGTGAAGGGCGCGATCGTCGAGGCGATCCGCTGCCGCGAGGAAGGCAAGTCGCGCACGATCCTGTTCAACCTGTGCGGGCACGGCCACTTCGACATGCAGGCCTACATCGACTACTTCAGCGGCAAGCTGAAGGACCTCGAGTACGACGAAGGCGAACTCGCGATGGCGCTGGCCGGGTTGCCGGCGGTGAAGCTGGCGGCCTGATCGCGGAGGTTCCGCTAGGGCGCGGCGCGACTGCGAGACGCCGCTTCGGCAAGTAGTGGCGCCGCGAGGGCACCACATGCGGAAGGCAACGCCTCGGGCTCGAAGTCGAACTCCATCGCAATCGCCCTCACGCCCACAACGCGCTGCACGGCGCGTTCGATCGCGTCGATGTCGGGGAAACCGCGCAGGCAACCCGTCAGCATCGCGAAGCCGTCGCGGACACGAACCCCGACTTGGATCGCCTCGACCGCCGCGTCAAGCCGCAGCTCGGCGAGAACGTCCTGCTTCAACTGCGCATCCGTCTTCATGGTCACCCTGAGCTTCCGCTGGGTCGATCATGGCCGATGCCCGGGCGCTGGACCACCACTGGTTTGAGTGGTCCGGCGCTGGTGTCTTCTCCGAATCTCTAGGGCAACGCGCGGGAACCCGGCCCATCGGGAACGGTGCTTGACCGCACCAGCGCCTCGAACTCGTGGCCGCGGTCGTGGCAGGCGTATTCGAAGATCGGCATGGGCAACTCCTCCTCCTCAGAGTATTTTGAATCGGTTCGCCGGAGATGGTTGCGCGAAGGGCCGGCGCTGCCACCTAGACTCGGCCGTATGCAGCTCGACACTTGGCCACGACGCACCGCCGTTCTCGGCGGTGCCGCATTCGTGCTGGTTCTGGCCGTGCAGCGGCTGCGGGTGCCGAGCGCGCCGCCCAAACCGGCTGCCACCCAGGCGGTGATCAAGGACCCTTGTGCGCTGGCGTCAACCTGCACGCACATCGTCGACTCCGCGGGCGCGGTCGACCCTGCCGACGTGCCGCGCTTCAACCACTACCTGGGCAACATCCTGCGCGAATCGGGAATCGACATCCGCCTGCTGTTCGTGCGCGGCACCGGCGCTTGCAGCATCGAGACCCTGGCCGTTCAGGCGATGGACGAGTTGCACATCGGCGGGCAGACGCAGCACGAACGCGGGCTGCTGGTGCTGTTCGACGTCGAGCAGCGGCGCCTGAAAATTGAAGTCGGCTACGGGCTCGAGGCCTATTTTCCGGATGCCTTCGTCGGCTATCTCGTCGACGAGCACGCGCGCCTGTTCTTCGAAACCGATCGCGTCACGACCGGTCTGCGCCTGATGTTGCGCCTACTGCAGCACCGGATTCGCGAAGCCGTGCTCGGCGGCGATTTCGACCCGCGCGTGTTGCAGGCGCTGCGCTCGACGCAGCACTTCTCGGGGGGCGCCGGGGTCAGCGCAACGATGGCGCCCGCTGCGCCGCCGGGCATCGGTACCCAGGCGCCGGGCCTCGCAACGGCCTCGTCCTCCATGGCGGATGCGTCGCCGGCGCAGGCCTACGCCAACTACCTGCGCCTGCTCTTCGATGCGCAGTGGAACCCGGATGCCGATGTGTTCACCGCGCAGTCGCGCGCATACCTGCGGCAACTTCCGCTGTCGCCGGCCTACCGGCAATTCATTCTGCTCGGCGAATATGGCAAGCGCTACCGCATCGAAGAGCGCGGTGATCGCGCACTGCTGATCTTCACCGACACACCGTTCGTGTCGCCACACTTTCTCGTGCGGGAAGACGGGCTGTGGCGCATCGACATCGCCGCCGAGGTCAGGAACACTGTCGAACATGTCGGCGGCGCGTACACCTGGGCCTACCGTGGCGCGGGCGATGTGTACAGCGAGCGCTTCGGCGATCTTCTGGTCAACCTTCAGGGCTACCGGCGCTTTCGCGCCGGCGACAACCGCGCCTTGCCCATCCGCGGTGCGGTGCAGACGGGAACGGCCAAGCGCGGCTGAACCGCGATACGCGCGCTTTCAATCCTTGCGTGCGGGCTCAGCCGCCGCACGCAGCAACGCAGCGTCAAGCAAGGGATGCGCGAGATAGCGCTCCACGTAGTCACGTTCGCTGCGCCCGCCCTTGGCGCGGATCAACTCGACCAGCGCGCGGCGCTCGGCCGTCGGCCAGGAGCCCAGATCGAGCAGCGTAAGGATGGTCGCGAAGCGGCGCCAGGCCTCGCGCTGGTCCGGTGAGAAGCCGCGCAATGTCCTCAAGCCACAGTGGCGCAGCAGCTCATTGCTGGCTTCGTCGACAGCGCGCTCGCGGTCCGAGCCGGCGCGCGCCGACAGCGCCGCACCCGCGCGCAAGCCCAGCTCATGCAGCGGAACATGGGCGTGTGGCTGGGCAGGATCGAGGTCGAAGAACAGGTGCTGCAGCGCCAGGCGGCGCAGCGTGCTGACGCTGCTGCGACGGGTCGGCCTGCGCTGCACGCGCAGGGCCTCTTCGTGGGCGAGCCGGCGCGTCGCCGCGTCGCGCGGCGCGAAGCCGAGCTTGGCGTAGAACCACCAGGCGCCGGAATCGATTGCTTCGTCGTTGTCCTTGCCGAGCTGGTACGGCTCGATGCTGAACGACGTGCTGCCGAACACGTGCCGCAGCGCCGCGAGCCAGCGTGCGAATGTGAATGCTGCTTCGGTGCCGCGAAACGTCTCGAAGGAATTGAACGACAGCGCCGCGCCGCGGCCCGTCAGGTCGGCTTGGGTGTAGCCGATGGGCACACCGTTGCGCAGCGTCAGGCCGCCGTAGAACGACGCGACCGCGTGGCGCCGCTGCGGCAGCACGCCGATCAGCGCGAACGCCAAGCCGTCGCCATCGTCGACGAACCACGCGTCGCGCGGCTCGGCGAATGAGAAGGCCTCGAGCGAGCGAGCCCGCGTCACCATTGCACCGCAGGCGAGTTCAATCACCTGCTGCGCGTCGCGCGGCGACAAACGTCGCAGCGAATGCGGCGCGCGCGCCAGCTCGGCGCGCAGCTCGGGGCGGGCGCGTGGCGGCGGCGCGCTGCGAAACACCATCGGCGAGCGCGCGTAGTGGGCGTGGCTGCGCGACGGCGTGTCGGGCCCGGGCGCGAGCACGAAGCTCGCATCGATGCTGTCGGAAAGGACCTCGCGCAGGTACGTGCTGCCCGGGATCGCCGCGATGCGGCGCAGCAGGAACACGGCGTCGGTTTCATCGCTGCCGCGCAACCGGTCGAGCGCCGCGTAGCCCGGCAGCTTCAGCTCGGTCAGGGCTTGTGTCTCGGCTGGTGTCAACAAGGGCGGCAACGCGCGGGCAATGCGAGCCTCGGGTTCCTTGTCGCCCCGGTCCAGGCGCAGTTGGCTCGGCCAGCGCTGCGCGAGCCACCACGCCTGACCTGCGAAGAAGCGGTAGTGGATCGGAGTGCCGGCGATGCCGCTGTCTGCCAACGCGTCGCGATGCGCGCGCAGGTCCGCGCGCGTGGCGAATGTGGCGAGCATGTTTCGCGCTTGTTCCAGCAGCTCGGCGTTGTCGGGATAGGCACGAATGAAGCACAGGGCTTCGTGCAGACGCCGCACGGCGCGCGCGCTGCGCAGGCGCGTGCGCTCGAGCTGCTTCAGCAATCGGAGTTTGACGTTCGCGGCCTCAGGCCCGAAGTCAAGGCGCAATCGTTCGAATCTGGCGAGGGGTGTCGACGGCATCGCGGCGCAATGCTATGCGATGCCTTTGTACGTTCGCCCCCGGTCGCTTCGCGCCCGCCCCCTTGCCCCCGCTGGGCCCACTTCGTGGCCCTTGGGGCGAGCAATCGTCTTGGGGCGGCCCGGCGACGGTTACTCTGGCTTCCAGGATTTTCGGACCTCGTAGCGGCTGCCCGCAGGCAGCTTGACCGACTGCACCAGCGCGAATCCTTGGAACGGCCAATCGATCGGCGGCAACGCCGGCATCCGTTGTGGCACGCCGGCATTGCGCAGCAGCGTCACGTGCGGCACGAAGGGCTTCGCATCGAAGCCGATGTAGGAATCGGAGAGCGAGCCGCGCAGGTCCGCGACGAGCGCGTGCAGCTCGGCGGGCGCCGCGCCCGCACCAGCCCAGGCGATGTGGTTGTGCTTCCAGTAGCCCGGCGTGTCGAGCACGATCGACCCGGCTTGCGGCGCGGCTTGAGCAGCGGCCTGCTCGACCTGCGCGACCCGCACCTCCTCGACCTCGCCGAGAAGGGCAAGTGTCAGATGCAGATTCTCCGGACGCATCCGCCGCACGCCGCGTGAAACTCGCGCGCCCAATGGACGAGTTGCGCGCGCACGCGCGCATCGGGCCAGAGTGCGAAAAACAGCCGCATCAGTGGCCTGGGGGCTTCACTCAATCACTTCGTCCGCCCTCACCCGCAGCGACTGAGGAATCGTGATACCCAACGCCTTCGCGGACAACATGTTCAGCAGCATCTCAAAGCGCGTTGCCTGCTCGACCGGCA
>JANOLA010000227.1:0-16430 GCA_031419535.1 Burkholderiales bacterium
GGCAACGCCTGATGCCAACCCGCCGAAGAAGCAGCGAGCCCGCGATAGTGCGCCAGCGCCTCGCGCAGCTGCGCGTAAAGCGGCACGCGCGGCGCGGCTTCTTGCACCGCCTCGCGCAGGCGACCGGCCGCGAGCGCCGCGCGCAATGTCGCTGCGGCGTCGAAAGGCTCGGGGTAGGGCACGGCGAAGTCATGGTGGATGCGGCGCGGGTCGATCCGGCCGCTGTGCACGTGCGTGAGAAAGCGCTCTATCGCCGCGCTCAGCGCCTGCTCCAGGCGTGCAATCGTGGCCGGCTCCTGCATGCCCGATGTCGCCAGCGTGACGCCCTGCAGCAGCGCCTCGGCATCGTAATCCTGCGGGCTCAGGCCATGGCTCGCCGCGGTGCCGAGCAGCTCGACGGCGTGCAACGCCTGCGCACGAGGTCGTGCGTTGTCGAACCAGAGTGGCGCGTCGGCGCCCAACGCGCTGCCGGTGCACAGCCCCAAGGCGAGCGCCGCCGCGCCGACAAACCGTGCCACCGTGCCTGCAACTCGCAGCCCGGCATGAATAGGCGGCTTGACCTGCTGATCGTCGGTCGCTTCGCATGTCCGTGCCAGCATGTGGTCGCCGGTCTGCGTCACGGTGCAGCCTTTGCCGTCGCGCTTTGCAGTTCGCTTTCGAGCCAGGGCACCAGGGCGTCGAACACCTGGCCGACAGTTTGCGACATTGCGCCGGCCGCCGCGGTGGAATCGGCCGTGGTGCTGGGAGCACTGGCCTCGAACTGCCGGCGTGCGACGCGGCTGCGGCTGCGCCGGTCGAAAAGTTCGGCGGTGATTGCCAGCCGCGCCTGACCAGGCGCTGCGCTCACGTCGTGGTGCAGTGTGTCGACGCCGATCGTGAGCAGCCAATCGGCGCGCATCGGCTCGCCGAAGATGCCCACTGCCGTGGCGAGGCCGCGCGCTTCGAGGCGGCGCTGCAAGAGCCGCGGCAACTGCCGCGCCGGCCGCTCGGACCAGGAGGCGAGCTGATAGAACGCGAACTGATGGGCGTACCGCGAATAGGCAATCGAGGCTGTGTCGGCGAGCGCGTCTGCCGGCGTCGGCTGGATCAACAGCGCGCGCACCAGAGGTTCGGCACGCCGCGGCATCGCCGGCGCAGCGTCGTGCAGGACGTGGTGGGTGTGTGGTGCGGCAGCGTCGCCGATGCCGATCGACACGCACGCCGCGAGCCCCAGTTGCGCGAGCAGCGCGACGAACCGCGCTGCGCCCCGCGAGATGGAGAATCTGCCCTTCGCGGTCATTGGGCAATTTCCGTGCTTCGCAGTGCGGTGTGAGCCCCTTTCGCAGCAGCCGGGCGGGGGCTCATGGCAACTGCTCCCCGGGCCCGAGCTGCGCCTTGCCCGGCCCGAGCAACGCGGCGCGCGGATCGCGCAGGCGATCCAGCACCCGCGTCGCGGTCTCGATGCTGAGCCGCAATTCGGCAACTGCCGCGTCCAATTGGCTCTCGACGTTGCCGGCAGCGTCTTCGAGGCGCCGCGCGGTCGCGACCGCCTGTTGCTGCATCGCGCTGCTCGCGCCGGCGACCTGGCTGATCGCGCCGCGCGCGTCGTCGAGGGTGCGCTCGGTGCGGGCGAACGTTGCGTCGAGGCGCTCGCCCGCCTGGTCCGCCGTTCCCGCAATCCGCTCGCCCGCGCGTTCCGCCGCGCCGGCAATCCGCACGCCGGCCTGGCCCAGCTGCGCGGCGGCGCTGCCGACGTCCTTGGCCGCGCCGCCGACTCCCGCGAGCGTGCGGTCGAGTGCGCCCAGGCGCTGGTTGAAGCCAGCCGACAGATCGCGCAGATCGCGCACCGTGGCCATCACGCTCTGGCGATTTTCGGCGCTGAGCAACTGGTTCAGATTATTCAGCGTCACGGCGGCCATGTCGCCGAGCCGGCCGACACGGGCCGAAATCTCGTCGAACTCCGAGCCGCCTTCGCCGATCACCGGGTAACGCTCGCCTTGCGGCACGTCGGTCAGCGCCGGCCCGGGAGGCTCGGCGGTCACGAGTTCGATGGCCGCGATGTCGGTGACGTAGTTGCGCGTGATCACCGCCAAGGTGTTGGTGCGGATCGGCGCGCGCCGGTCGATCCGCACTTCGACGTGCACGCGGTTCAGTTTGTCGCTGGACAGCGCGTAGTCTTCGACCCGACCGACCTTGATGCCGCGCAGCTTGACGTCGCCACCGACCTCCAGGCCGTCGAGCGCCTGCCTCTCGAAATTGATCGTGTAGCGCTGGAAGTTGTCCTTGGCGCCGAAGTCCTTCAGCCACAGCACGCTCGCCACCAGCGCCGCGAGCAGCGCGAGCACGGCTGCGCCGACCCAGGTGTAGCGCGCTTCAGCTTCCATGGTTTGAATCCGCGGTCATCAGGGTGCGCACCGCGAAGTAGTCTCGAATCCAGCGATCGTCGAGAGCCATGACGTCGCGCACCCTGCCGTCCGCGAGCACCGTGCCGTGCGCCAGCACGATCACGCGGTCGACCACGCCGAGCAGGGTGTCCAGGTCGTGCGTGGCCAGCAACACCGTGATGCCCAGGTTGTCGACGAGGGATCGAACCAGGCGGTCGAAGCCGCGCGCGGTGATCGGGTCCAGCCCCGAGGTCGGCTCGTCGAGAAACAGAATCTCGGGCTCGAGCGCGATCGCGCGCGCCACCGCGGCGCGCTTGCGCATGCCGCCCGACAACTCGCTGGGCATTTTCGTGCCCGCGTCCAGCGCCAGCCCGGCCTGCAGCAAGCGCAATCCGACCAGCGCTTCGATGCTCTGCGGTGTGAGCCGGGTGTGCTCGCGCAGCGGCACGGCGACGTTCTGGGCGACGGTCAACGAAGAGAACAGGGCGCCGTCCTGGAACATCATGCCGAAGCGTTGCCGCACGGCGTCGAGCTCACGCGCAGGCGCGCTCCACATGTCGGTGCCGAGCAGGCGCACGCGGCCCGCGCTGGGGCGCTGCAGGCCGATCATTTCGCGCAGCAGCACCGACTTGCCGCTGCCGCTCGCGCCGATCAGCCCGACCAGCGTGCCGCGCTGAATCGAGAAGTTGATGCCGTCGTGCACGGTTTGCGCGCCGAAACGAGTCTGCACTGCTTCGACCTCGATCACTGTAGCCATGCTCGACATCACAGATCCAACTCCTGCAGCAGCACGGCAAAGCCGGCGTCGAGCAGGATGACCGCGACGATGCTCTGCACGACGGTCGAGGTCGTTGCCGCGCCCACCGCCCGCGTGTCGCGGCCGACCGTCATGCCCATGCGCGTGCCGATCACGGCAATGAACAGTGCGAACACCGGTGCCTTCGCCAAGCCGACAAACACGTGGCGCGAATCGAGCGCCTCGCGCAGCCGTGCGATGAAGGCCGCGGGCGTGATGTCGAGCATCGGCCCGGCGATCGCCATCGCGCCCAGCAGGCTCATTACGTCGCCGACAAAAACCAGCAACGGCAGCGCCAGCATCAGCGCAAGCACACGCGGCACGATGAGCACTTGCCGCGGCGACAGGCCGAGCGTGCGGATCGCGTCGATTTCCTCGGTCAGGCGCATCGAGCCGAGCTGCGCGGTGAAGGCCGCGCCGGAGCGCCCGGCAACGATCACCGCGACGATGATCGGCGCGTACTCGCGCGTCGCGCCGATCGCGACGCCGTCGACGACGAAGATGTTGGCGCCGTATTTCTCGGCCTGCAGTCCGAGCAGGTAGGCGATCACCACGCCGATCAGCAAGGTCACGAGCGCGACCACGGGGATCGCGTTCAATGCCGTCTGCTCGAGCTGCACGGTCAGCTCGCGTGGCCGCAGGCGGCGTGGCCGGATCACCACTTCGCCGAGCGCCGCGACCGTGGCCCCGAGGAAGTTCACGTGGCCGTGCAGAAGCGCGCCGAGTGCGACGGCGTGTCGGCCGAGCTGCGCGAGCACGCCATGGCGCGCTAGGGCAGGCTGCGCGGCAATCGCGTCGAGATGACCGCGAACCTGCTCGACGATGCGCGCGTGAGCCGCGCTCAGGCCGACCCAGAGCAGTGCGCCCGCATGAATGTCGACGCCGGCGCGCTGCAATGCGCGCAGCAGCACGAGCGTGCAGGCGCTGTCGATCTGCGCCAGCGCGTGGCCGTCGATCGTCGGGATGGCGGGCAATGTCAATCCGGCCAGATCGGCTTCGATTTCGGCCAATCGCGGCAGCCGCCAGGCGCCCGACAGCCGGAGTAGAACGCGCATGCCGTCGGCTTCAATGGCGAACCAAGGCGAATCGGGCATGGCGTGCGTCGCTGAGAAAGGGCAAGTGTCGCGATCGACACACGGCGATTGGTTGATCGGTATCAAGGATCGCGCCGGTGCGAGGCCTATGCTCCCTACGCGTAAAGACTGCATCAGTTCAGGAGCGCGCCATGAGCATTCGACTTCGCGGTTATCTTCGTGCGGGCCTCGTGGCCTCGCTGCTGGCCTGCGCCGCTGCAACCTGGGCGGCCCAGACGGGAAAGACGACGCAGGGGGCGTCCTACGCATCGGGCGGTGTGTCGCTCGACGAGCGCGCGGCGCTGCAGGCTCAGGGCGGTGGCTACAGCCTGTGGGTGGTGACGGCGGCCATGAAGTCGGGCGCCTACCTGTCCGGCGTGCGCGTGATGATCCGCGACGCCAAGAAGAGCGTCGTGTTCGAAGGCGAGCTCGATGGACCCTGGCTGTTCATCGATCTGCCGCTGGGGCGCTACGAAGTCGAGGCTGCGTTCAAGGGCCAGGCAAAAAAGCGCATCACGACGATCCACCGCGGTGACCACCATCAAGCGTTGCTCTACTTCGACGCGGGCGATTAGGGCATGCCGTAGGCTCTGTTGAACCTCGGTATTCTTTGCAGGGCATCGATGAAGCTGTTTCGTGACCGCGATGATGCCGCCCGGCAACTGGCGCGCGCCTTGATGCCATGGCGCGGCCGCAATGCGATCGTGTACGCAATTCCACGCGGCGCGATGCCGATGGCGGCGCTGATTGCCGAGGAACTCGACGCCGAACTCGATGTGGTGCTGACGCACAAACTCGGAGCACCGGGCAATCCCGAGTTCGCGATCGGCGCAGTCGCCGAGTCTGGCTGGAGCCACGTGCAGTACCGCGGCATGGACGTCGACGACGCCTACGTGCAGCGCGAGACCGCCGCACAGCTCGAGCGCCTGCGCGAGCGCCGCAAGAGCTATGGTGCGGCGCGCGTGCCGGCGGCCGGACGCACGGCAATCGTCGTCGACGACGGGCTGGCCACCGGAGCGACGATGATCGCGGCATTGCACGCGCTGCGCGATCAAGGCCCGTCGCGCCTGATCTGCGCTGTGCCGGTGGCCGCTCCCGACAGCCTGGCCCGCGTGCGGCCACTCGCCGATGAAGTGGTGTGCCTGTCGGCTCCTCAAGGTTTTCATGCGGTAGGCCAGTTCTACGAGACCTTTGGTCAGGTCGAAGACGAGGAAGTCATGGCGACGCTGAACAAGGCGCGTGCGCCAGGGCGAGCGACAAAGAGTGCCGGCCCTAAGTAGCCCTGGCTAGCAGCTTGCAGGTACCGCCTGCGCGACGCGCGAGTGCAGCGCGGCCTCCGAGTCGGCGAAGCGGCGCACGCCGTCGGCTTCGAGTTTGGCCGCGATTTCGTCCAGATCGATGCCGAAGGTCGCGAGGTCCGCGAGCAGTTGCTGTGCCTGCGCGACTTCGAGCCCGATGCGCAGCGCCGGTTCGCCGTGGTGGCGATACGCGGCCAGCGTGTCCTGCGTCAGCGTGTTGACCGTCTGCGGGCCGATCAGCGCCTCGACATAACGAATGTCGCTGGTGCTTGGGTCCTTGGTTGACGTCGAAGCCCACAGCAGCCTCTGCGGCAGCGCGCCGCGCGCCGCCAGTTGCAACCAGGCCGCTTCACGTTGCATGCGTTCGAACTCGCGGTACGCCAGGCGTGCGCAGGCGATCGCCGCTTGACCGCGCAGCGCCAGCGCGCCCTCACTGGGTTGCGCGGTCAGGCGCTGGTCGATCAGCGTGTCGATGCGGCTGACGAAGAAACTCGCCACCGACGCGACGCGGTCGATCGGCAGGCCCGCCGCCACGCGCGACTCGAGCCCCTGCCGATACGCCTGTGCCGCCTCGAGGTAGCGCGCGACGCTGAAGAGCAGCGTCGCGTTGACGTTCACGCCGGCGCCGATCAGCCTGCGGATTGCATCCACGCCTTCGCGCGTTGCCGGTACCTTGATCATCACGTTCGGGCGCGCGAGCGCGCTCCAAGACGCCTGGGCCTGCGCGACGGTCGCCTGCGCATCGTGCGCGAGCCGCGGCGACACTTCCAGGCTCACATAGCCGTCCACGCCCTTGGTGCGCTCATAGACCGGGCGCAAAACGTCGGCGGCGCGCTGCACGTCTTGGCGCATCAGCGCGTCGACGATTTGTCCCGGGGGCGCTCCCGCGGCTGCGAGACCGGCAATCTGCGCGGCATAGTCGCCACCGGCGGCGAGCGCCTTTTCGAATATCGACGGATTCGTCGTCACGCCGGTCACGCCGTCGTTGTGAATCAGGCGCGCGAATTCGCCGTTGCCGAGCGTGCGTCGTTCGATGAAATCGCTCCACACGCTCTGGCCGAGTGCGCCGAGTTGTTGCAGTGGGTTGAAGTGCATGGCGGGTGGATGCCGGTTCGATACGGGGCGGGTGCTATCGAAAGTAAGCCTTGCGCACATACTGGTCCAGCATGCGCTCGGTATTGAAGAACGACCCGTTCAGCGCGATCGTGTGCCGCATCACGTCGATCCAGCGGTCCTGGTCGCGATAGAACATCGGCAGGATCACGCTTTCGAGCTTGTTGTAGAGCGCCTGCGCGTCGAACGCCTGCTCATCGCCGCCGGCAGTCGCCCCCGCACCGTTGCCGCCGATCGCCCAGCCGGTGACGCCTTCGATGCAGCCTTCGATCCACCAGCCATCGAGCACCGAAAGCTGCGGAACGCCGTTCAGCGCCGCCTTCATGCCGCTGGTGCCGGATGCTTCGAGCGGAGGCTGCGGCGTGTTCAGCCACAGGTCCACGCCCGCGACCAGACGCTGCGCCACCGCTATGTCGTAGTCTTCGACATAGGCCACCTTGAGTTTGCCCTGGAGCTGAGCGATGTGCGCGAAGATGCTGCGAATCAGATCCTTCCCGCCGCTGTCGCGAGGGTGCGCCTTGCCGGCGTAGACGATCTGGATCGGCCCCGCATTCGCGTGCAGCGCGAGCAGGCGCTCAATGTCGTGGAACAGCAGGTCGGCGCGCTTCCACGTCGTCGCGCGGCGCGCGAAGCCGATCGTGAAGACGTTCGAGAGCAGGCCGGCGCCGGTGCGCTGATTCACCCACGCCACCAGGTCTTGTCTGGCGGTCAGGTGTGCGGCCCACAGTTCGTGGCGCGGAATGCCCAGTGCGTAACGCAGGCTGGCGTTGTCTTCGCGCCAGGCCCCGATGTGGCGGTCGAGCACGGTGCGGATCGGCGGCGCGGTCCAGAACGCTGCGTGCACGCCGTTCGTGATCGAGTCGATCTTGTACTGGCCGAACATCTGGCGTGAGATTTCGCCGTGTTTCTTCGCCACGCCGTTCACGAAGTGGCTGTTGTCCAGCGCCAGGTAGGTCATGTTCAACACGCCGTCCAGGCAGAACTCGACGGCGCGCTTGTTGTAGGCACCGTGGTAGTCGGTCAATACATCGCGCACCAGGGCGAGTGGAAACTGGTCGTGCCCAGCCGGCACCGGCGTGTGGGTCGTGAATACGCACCGCGGTTTCACAGCCAGGGCCATCTCGCGCGTCACTTCGGTGAGGCCGAGGCGCTGCATTTCCTCGAATCCGAGCTCGAGCACGAGCAGCGCGGCGTGGCCTTCGTTCATATGGAAGCGCCGGATGTTGCTGTAGCCCAGGGCGCGCAACATGCGAACGCCGCCGATGCCCAGGATGATCTCCTGGCACAGGCGGTAGCGGTTATCGCCGCCGTACAGGGAGTCCGTGAGGTGGCGGTCGGCCTGCGCGTTGTCCGGCAGATCGCTGTCGAGCAGGAGAACCGCAACGGTGGCGCCGGACACGCCCTTCACATCAAAGCGCCAGGCGCGCAGCCACACGTCGCGACCTTCGATGCTCACGCGCACCCGCTGCGGCATTTCGGTCAACGCATCGGCCGGCGACCAGGGTTGCGGTGTTTCAGTCTGGGTGCCGTCGGCGGCCAGGCGCTGCTGGAAGTAACCCTGGCGGTGCACGAGCGTCACCGCGACCATCGCCAGTTCGGCGTCCGCTGCCGAACGCACCGTGTCGCCGGCGAGCACGCCCAGGCCGCCGCTGTACGTGGGCAGAACCTCGGTCAGGGCGATCTCCATCGAGAAGTACGCGATCGTTTCGGTGGCGGGGTTCATGGTGTGGGCAATGGCGCGAAGCGCGTGGCTCGGCCGGCCTGCGCGGCATTGCGGCGAGCGAGCCTGCCGCCTGAGTGTCCATGGCGACGCGATGTCTTGCTTGACCGATATCAAACGGTGCGCGGGCAGCTTGGCCTGAAAATCGGCTTCAGGCGCGCAACGCTACGGTCGGCCATCACATTTGAAGGAGCAAACATGCCCACTCGCAAGCCCCAGAACCCTGAACTGTCCAAGGCCGTGGACAGCCTGAACGACGCCGCCCGGCACGTGCGCAACGCCGTTCAGGGCAAGATCGACCAGGTACGCGGCGCCGCCGCGGGCGAACTCGCCAAAGCCAAGGCCGCCGCACTCGAGAAGACCGGCATCGCCCAAGCCAAGGTCGAGTCGGTTCTGAAGAAGGCCGAAGCGCGCCTGCATAAAGTGATCGCGAAGGCGCAGAAGGCGCTCGACAAGGCGGTGCGCCAGGCCGAGAAACGCAGCGCTGCGAACACGGCTGCGCCGCCGATGTCCGCGAAGGTGGTGGCAAAGCCTGTGACAAGGAAGAGCCCGGCGAAGAAGCCCGCGCCTGCGAAGAAAGCGGTGCCCGCCAGGAAGGTTCGGGCACGCAAAGCCGCTGCCTGAACCGCTGCCTCGGCGGCCTTCCACGAGCGGCCGCTTGTGCGCCTTTGCGCCACGTCAAGCGGCTGCGGGACGGGTCGGGTTCAATCACTCCTGCGAACGCAAAGGGCGTTCTTGGAGCGTGAAATGACGAGCAATCGGCGAATTCGCCAGGGGTGCGCATGAACACGCCGCAAGTCGACGCAGGGCCAATGACGCAGCCAACGACCGCCAGCACGGCCGCCAGCACGGCCGCGCAGGGCGAGGCGATCCAGTTGCCGCCGCCTGCGACCGTCGGCGGCAAGCCGTTGATGCAGGCTTTGCACCAGCGCCAATCGTGGCGTTCGTTTGCTCCCACCACGCTCGAGCCGCAGATGTTGTCGAACTTGCTGTGGGCCGCGGCTGGCGTGAACCGCACAGAAAGTGGCGGCCGCACGACGCCCAGCGCGATGAATTCGCATGAACTCGATCTGTACGTGTCGCGCCGCGACGGCCTGTACCTCTTCGAGCCGTTGCGACACCAGCTTCGCTTGCGCTTGTCGATCGACGTGCGGCGCGACACCGGCTACCAGGAGTTCCTGGACAACGCGCCGCTGGAGCTGATCTATGTCGCCGACCTCACCCGCATGCAGCGCGTTCCCGCGCAGCGCCGTGAAACCTTTGCCGCGGCAGCGGCCGGGGCGATGGCGCAAAACGTCTACCTGTTCTGCGCGTCTGCCGGGCTGGCGACGGCGCTGCGCAGTTGGATCGACCCCGGCCTGCTCGCGAGCGCCATGCAGCTCGGCACCGAGCAGCGCATTCTGCTCTCGCAAGGGGTGGGTTTCGCTTGCGATAGCAGTCTCTGAGAGTCATCGGCGGGCCTCAGCGCCGCGCTTGTTTCAGATCAAGCCCGCTCGGCTCGCGGCGCTCTAAGGTTTGCCGTCAGTTCAACCCGGGTCCCGCCATGCCCCCCCCACGCTGTCGTCAATGCCGCAGCAGCAGCGCGCCCGGCGCGCATCACCAAGCCGGCAGCGCGCGTCACGCCGCATTGGCACGACGACCAAGCGCAACGCGCGTCGTTTTCCTGGGACGCGATGCGCTTCGCGCTCGCCGGCATGAAGGAGGGCGCGCTCAACATCGGGTTTGAGGCGGTCGATCGCCACGGCCGGGGCGAGCGCGCCGAGCATGTGGCGATCCATTGGCTGGGCGCGGCAGGCGACGAGCGACGCATCACGTATCGCGAACTCATGCTGCTGACGAACCGCTTCGCAAGTGCAATCACCCAAGTGGGATTGCAGCGCGGCGATCGCCTGTTCGTGCTGATGCCGCGTCTGCCGCAGTTGTATGTGGCGGTGCTGGGAGCGCTGAAGGCCGGCGTCGTGGTGTCGCCGCTGTTCTCGGCGTTCGGCCCGGAACCGATCGCGACGCGCTTGAATCTCGGCGCCGGCCGGGCGCTCGTGACCACCGATGCGCTGTACCGGCGCAAGGTAGCGCCGGTGCGCGAGCGGATGACAACGCTGGAGCATGTCTTCCTGGTGCGTGAAGACCTGGGCGGCGCCGCCGGGGCGGGCAGCGCGCGCAGCACCGAACCCTTGCCCGCGGGAACGCTGGACCTCGACGCGTTGCTGCGTGAGGCCTCCGACGCGTTCGAAGCGCTCGCCACGAGCCGCGACGACCCGGCGCTGCTGCACTTCACGAGCGGCACGACGGGCCAGCCGAAGGGCGCGATGCATGTGCACGACGCGGCGCTGACGCATTACGCCACCGGCCTGTACGCGCTCGACTTGCACGCCGACGATGTGTTCTGGTGCACCGCCGACCCCGGCTGGGTGACGGGAATGTCGTACGGCATCATCGCGCCGCTGCTGCACGGCGTGACGCTGATCGTCGACGAAGCCGAGTTCGACCCGCAGCGTTGGTACCGCATCCTGCAGGACCAGGTGTGAGCGTCTGGTACACCGCGCCGACGGCGATTCGCATGCTGATGAAGGCCGGCGCCGAGCTCGCCGCGCAATTCAAAATCCCGCAACTGCGCTTCATCGCCAGCGTCGGCGAGCCGCTCAATCCGGAGGCCGTGTGGTGGGGCCAGAAGGTCTTCGGCATGCCGATCCATGACAACTGGTGGCAGACTGAAACCGGCGGCATCACGATCGCCAACGCGCCGGCATTCGACGTCAAGCCCGGTTCGATGGGCCGGCCGCTGCCGGGCGTTGACGCCTGCGTCGTCGAGCGGCTCGAAGGCGGCGCGGTGCGCGTGATCGAAGCCCCCGGCGTCGAAGGCGAACTTGCGTTGCGGCGCGGCTGGCCGTCGATGTTTCGCGGCTACCTGAACGACGCCGCGCGCTACGCCAGGTGTTTCGCCGGCGATCTGTACCTCAGCGGCGACCTGGTGAAACGCGACGCCGATGGATATTTCTGGTTTGTCGGCCGCGCCGACGACGTGATCAAGTCCGCCGGCCACCTGATCGGGCCGTTCGAAGTGGAAAGTGTGTTGATGGAACACCCGGCCGTCGTCGAAGCCGGCGTGATCGGCAAGCCCGATGCGCTGCTGGGCGAGACGGTGAAAGCCTTCGTCACGCTCAAGCCCGGTGTCGGCGAGAGCGAGGCGCTGCGGCGAGATCTGCTCGCGCATGCACGCAAGCGCCTCGGTCCGGCCGTGGCGCCGAAGGAAATCGCGTTTGCGGCCATCCTGCCGCGCACCCGCAGCGGCAAGATCATGCGGCGCTTGCTGAAAGCGCGCGAACTCGGCTTGCCCGAGGGTGACTTGTCGAGCTTGGAAGGTGGGGCATGAGACACCCAATGCCAATGACGGCGCGAAGCACGAGGCTGCAGACGTGAGCGACCCAATCCGAGCCGCGGCGCTGGAGGTCGGCAGCGACCACAACATTCAGATCGCGCGCTGCGGGCGCGACTTCTGCCTCGCGCGTGTTCGCGACATGCTGCGCGTTCGGCGCATGGAAGAACGCTGCGCACAGCTCTACGGCGAGGGCAAGATTCGCGGCTTCCTGCACCTCTACATCGGCGAAGAAGCGGTCGCCGCGGGCGTGATGCCGAACCTTCAAGCGCAAGACAACGTGCTCGCCACCTACCGCGAACACGGCCATGCGCTGCTGCGCGGCGTGAGCATGGGAGCCATCATGGCCGAGATGTGTGGCAAGCAGGAGGGCTGCTCGCGCGGGCGCGGCGGCTCGATGCACTTGTTCGACCGCGCGACGCGCTTCTTCGGCGGCAATGCCATCGTGGGCGGCGGCTTGCCGCTCGCTGTGGGGCTGGCGCTGGCCGACAAGATGGCGCCGCGGCCCGGCTGCGTCACCGCGTGCTTCTTCGGCGAGGGCGCGGTCGCCGAAGGCGCCTTCCATGAATCGCTGAACCTGGCCGCGCTGTGGCGCCTGCCGGTGCTGTTCATCTGCGAGAACAACCTGTATGCGATGGGCACCGCGCTGGCGCGCAGCGAAGCGCAGATCGATCTGACGAAGAAGGCGGCGAGCTACGGCCTGCCCACCGCGCACATCAACGGCATGAACGTGCTCGCGGTATTCGACGCCGCGAAGCAAGCCGTGGCGCAGGTGCGCGAGCAACAAGCGCCGTTCTTCCTCGAGCTGCACACCTACCGCTTTCGCCCCCATTCGATGTTCGACGCCGAGCTGTACCGCGACAAGGCCGAGGTCGAGCGCTGGAAGAAACACGGCCCGATCCACACCTTCACCGATGCGCTCAAGGCAGCGGGGATGATGATTGAGGCCGATTTCGAACAGCTTGACCGCGAGGCCGAATCCGAAGTCGACGCGGCGGTCGCTTTCGCTGAGGCCGGCACCTGGGAGCCGGTGGATCGGTTGAGCGCCGATGTGCACACGCCGGCCTCGGTCGCGGTTTGACCCGGAAGGAGCCGCAACATGCAACCCATCCTCGTCGCTTACGCCACCTTCGACGGCCAGACGCACAAGATTGCCGAATTCATCGCCGAGCGCCTGCGCATCCGCGGCCACCGCGTCGATCTGGTCGACACCGCGACGCCGTCGGTGGAAGCCGTCACGCCTGTCTATCAGGGCGCGTTTCTCGGCGGTCCGGTGCATCTGCAATCTCACCCCGGGTCGCTGGCGCAATTCGTCAAGCGCAATCGTGTCTGGCTGAATGCGTTGCCTTGCGCGGTGTTTTCGGTCAGCCTGACGGCGGCGCTGGACGACATTGACAGCCGCATCGAGGTGCAGCGCTGGCTCAATGAAATGATTGACGAATTTGCGCTCAAGCCCGTGACGGCGCGCTGCGTTGCCGGTGCGCTGAAGTACACGCAGTACGACTATTTCAAGCGCCTCGTGGTGCGCTTGATCGCGCGCCAGCGTGGGCAGAACACCGATCTGACGAAGGACTGTGAGTACACCGACTGGGACGATGTCGAAGCCTTCGTCGACGAGTTCCTCGCTGAGGCCGGCATTCCGGTGCCGACAAAGGCCCCCGGGGCGGAGGTCACGCAGTGGCTGCGCCTGTGAAGCCTGTGCGTTCGGACCTCAGCGTGCGCGAAGCCGGCGCAGTGCAGGGCGCTTGAAGGCTTGTACGAACACGATGGCCCACACCACCTACCGCGAAGCGTTGCGCGCCGCGCACCGCGAGGCCTTGCAGCGCGACGCACGTGTCTTCGTGATGGGCGAAGACGTCGGCCGCTACGGCGGCGGCTACGCCGTCACGAAGGGCTTGCTCGAAGAGTTCGGTGAAGCGCGCATCCGCGACACGCCGCTGTCGGAACTCGGCTTCGTCGGCGCGGGTATCGGCGCGGCGCTCGGCGGCATGCGCCCGATCGTCGAAGTGATGACGGTGAACTTCAGCCTGCTCGCGCTGGATGCGATCGTCAACACCGCTGCCGCGTTGCGCCACATGTCGGGAGGCCAGTTCTCGGTACCGATCGTGATCCGCATGGCCAGCGGCGCCGGCCGGCAACTCGCGGCGCAGCATTCGCACAGCCTGGAAGTCTGGTACGCGCATGTGCCGGGCCTGAAGGTGCTGGCGCCGGCGACGCTGGAAGACGCGCGCGGCATGCTGTGGCCGGCGCTGCAAGACCCGGACCCGGTGATCATCTTCGAGCACGCGCAGCTCTACAACCAGGAGGGCGAACTCGCCGATCCGGCGCCGGTCGTGGACATGGCCCACGCCGCGCTGCGCCGTGAAGGACAAGCGCTGACGATCGTCACCTACGGCGGCAGCCTGCCGCGCACGCTGGCGGCGGCGGAGAAGCTGGCGAGCGAGGGCATAGCCGCCGAAGTGATCGACCTGCGCGTGCTGCGCCCGCTCGACATGGACACCGTTCTCGCATCGGTGCGCAAGACGCGGCGCGTGCTCGTCGTCGACGAAGGCTGGCGCACCTGCAGCCTCGCCGCCGAAATCCTGGCATGCATCGGCGAACAAGCGTTCTACGAACTCGACGCGCCGCTCGCACGCGTGTGCAGCGAAGAAGTGCCGATTCCTTACGCGAAGCACCTGGAAGACGCTGCGTTGCCGCTGGCGCCCAAGATCGTCGCCGCGGCGAAGGCTTTGGTGGCCGCCAAGGCATGATCGAATTTCGAATGCCTTCGCTCGGCTCCGACATGGACCAGGGCAAGCTCTTGAAGTGGCTGGTGCAGCCGGGCGATACGGTGCACAAGGGCCAGGTGATCGCCGTCGTCGATACCTCGAAAGCCGCGATCGACGTCGAATGCTGGCACGACGGCGTGGTGCGCGCGCTCATGGTCGAGCCCGACGCGGTGATTCCGGTGGGCATGTTGATGGCGGTGTTGCGTGCTCCCGGTGAACGCATCGAGGATGTGGATGCGCAGCTGGCGGGCGTTCTTGCGGCGACGCAGGTCGCTGCGCCCGCAGCCACGCTCGGGCACGGCGGCGCGCCTCACGCCGCGGCGAGCCTGGCCGAGACAGGCGCGCACACCGGCCAACGCCAGCTTGTCTCGCCCGCGGCGCGCCGGCGTGCGCAGCAACTCGGCGTGGATGCGGAATCGATTCGCGGCAGCGGGCCACTGGGCGCGGTGACGCTCGCCGACGTCGAGACGCTGGCCGCGCAGGTGGGCCACGTTGCGCCCGCGTCACCCGCTTCAGCCGCGCCAGTCACGCGAGCCACGCCACCCGCGCTGCCCACGCCGCTCGCACCGCCGCCGCGCGCCATGTCCGGCACGAGCGCGCGCGCCGCGGAGATGCGCAAAGTCATCGGCGCGGCGATGGCGCGATCCAAGCGCGAGATCCCGCACTACTACCTCGCCGAAGACATCTTGTTCGCCAATGCCGCGGCGTGGCTCGCGCAGCGCAACGCCGACCTGCCGGTGACGCAGCGCCTGTTGCCCGCGGCGCTGCTCATCAAGGCGGTGGCCGTGGCGCTGCACCGCTACCCCGAGTTCAACGGCTTCTGGCGCGACGGCGCCTTCGCCACCGGCGCGGGCGTGCACCTAGGCGTCGCGATTTCGCTGCGCGAAGGCGGGCTGGTCGCGCCGGCGCTGCGCGATGCAGCGCGGCTCGACATCGCGGCGCTGACGCGAGCGCTGCTCGACCTCGTCAAGCGCACCCGCGCCGGCAGCCTGCGCAGCTCGGAGCTCGCGGACGCGACGATCACGGTCACCAACCTGGGCGAGCAGGGGGTGGCCAGCGTGTTCGGCGTGATTTACCCACCGCAAGTGGCTCTCGTCGGTTTCGGCCGCATCGCGCCGCGGCCTTGGGTGGTTGACGGCGCCGTGTCGGCATGGCCCGCGCTTACCGCGAGCCTGGCGGCGGACCACCGCGTCAGCGACGGCCACCGCGGCGCGCTGTTGCTCGCCGAAATCCGCGAACTGCTGCAAGACCCTCAAACCCTCGACGCGCCGATGCGCGCAGCGCAGCCGATATGAACCGCGAACAGATCCGCAACCAGCTCTTGGAGGCGCTCGTCGAAGTCGCGCCCGAAGTGGATGCGCAAGCGATCGCGCCGGCGCGACTGCTGCGCCAGCAAGTCGATCTGGATTCGGCCGATTGGCTCAACTTCCTCGTCGCCGTGCATCAGCGCCTGGGCGTGGACATCCCCGACGCCGACGTCGGCAAGCTGTCGACCTTGGACAAGCTCACCGACTATTGCGCGCAGCGCCTGGGGGCAACTTCGTGACAGTGGCACTGGGCCGCGCAATGAAGGACTGCGCGCACGACGCCGCGCAGGTCGGAGGATCGACTTCGCGATATTTCCATCTCGAAACTGGGGCTCGCCGCGCTGGCGAGCGTGGCCTGCATTGCGGCGCAGGCGGCGCCGAACGAAGTCAGCGCGGCTGAAGAAGCATCGAAGGCGGCCAGCATCGCCTCGCAGGCATGCATGGCGCTGCGGAAGTCCGGTTGCGCCAGCTTCATGGGCATCAGCCGATGCGCAGTTCGCTCTTCGAGTCGAACAGGTGTGCGTCGGCGGCGGACCAGCGCATGAAGGGGTAAGTCTCAGCGTTCACTGAACACCTGAGTCTCAGCGTTCGATGAACATCGATATTGTTGGATGGGACT